>CAZYQR010000048.1:0-12915 GCA_964649755.1 uncultured Maribacter sp.
TCATTGGACTTAATGATTCTCCAGAAATTAAGTTGATTATTCTTCCTCCCTTTTCCTTATTAAATCTCTTAATAAACTCTATAGTTAATAAAGAAGTTGCTCTTACATTTACTTCATAATGCTTATCTAATTCTTTTGCAGAAAAATTGTCAATATTGCTTAAGGTGCTATATGTGGCATTGTTGACTAGAATTGAAGGGTTTCCCAGTTTATTTTCTACTTCATTAAATAATTTTTTTACTGCTGAAGTATTCGATAAGTCTAACTCAATCTTATTACAGCTTACTCCTAGGTTAGTGATTTCATCTTGGATCAGTTCTGGATCATTTGATATTACGTTCCAAGGTTTTTGATTATCGTATTCTTGCCAATACGTAAAAAAAATATCGATTTCTTTTTTAGCTAACTCATTACAAATTGCCCTACCTATTCCTTTTAGTCGGCTTACTCCAGTAACTATGGCAATTTTCCTATTCATGGTGTATATTTTATGGTACACAACGTTTGAGCTATGAACAGTATGGGAGCAAAGAATGCGCTTCACTTTCCTTTATAGCCCGCAACAAAATATTTTTGCCCGCCCGAAAGCACCTTTTCGGTACGGGCGGGTTTTGATTTATTTTTCCTGTCCAAAGCATAAATCCAAAAGATTTTATGGACTTCATAAAAATACGCAAACCCCGCGACTATAGCCTAAGCTCGCATTACTTATAGGTATTATTGTCAACTTTAGCGACCCATTCGAGTAGGCACGTTCTGCTTAGGTTCTGCTATTCAAGTTTATATTTTAGTGTCTAATAAGCTTTTCAATTTGTAGATTTTGGAGGGTTGTCCATAGTTCTTCTGGTGTTATATCGTTTGCCTCTGCCTTAATTAAAAACCGTCCGTTTGCATTATAGCTTAGTATCGTTTTTGCTTCTTTTTCATTATAATCTATCATCACACGATTATCATCCATTTTTGAAGCACTTCGGTAGCCTGTTTCGGTTTTATCTTTCCAATCTCGACTTGCCATATCTTTCATTAGTGTGTACACACTTGCAGCATCTTTATTATCCGCACAATCAACAATAGTGAGATCTATTTTTTTTACCCCTTTTTCAAAAAGAAGGTTTACATTATTAGTGGTTGGCATACGTTCTAGTTTTTTGCCAACTTCATAGCCAGTTCTTTTTAATTTTCCAAGTTTTTTTGGCAACCAACTTTCATAGTGTTGTTTGGTAATAGGTTTAAGCATGACAAGCTGATGTTCTATTTCTAGTAACTCATCATTTGCCCAATACTTTAAATACCAGTTAATATTAGGTGGTATATTGGCAACTGATGTTTTCTGTTCTATTAATCGCCTGCTATATTGTTGTGTGCCTTTTGTAATATCTTTTTTTTCGAGCAATCTATGAGTTACAATATTCCATCCTTTTTTAAAACTTATATTATAGCTTGTTTTATTACGAATAGTATTTCTATCCAATCCATCTTTTGCGGTTTCATCGTCTTCATAAGTGGTACAATTGGCTTTAAATTCACCATCTCCATTACTATAAAACCATGAAATGGTACTGCCAATAACAAACTCGTCTTCTAGCATTTCTTTTTGAGTTGCTCTAAGTAAAGCACCTACTGGTTGTCCATATTTGTATAAGAAAACATCTTTTATTTCAATTGCTTCAACCGTTTCTGTGTTTTGCTCTACCTCCTTATCATGGCAAACAAACATTCCTACTGCTCTACCTATTTTTTTCATTGAGAAAAAATACGTTTCTTCCATCGCATTTAAATCTAATTTTGGGAAATTAAAATGTATAGTTCCATCCGCTGTTATTTTACCTACAGATATTGGGTTTTCTGAACCAAAAGTTTCCACCTTAATTTCAAGTTCGCCTTTGGTATAGTTTTCTATTTTTGGTAATTCAGTTTGCGTTTGTTGTGCTTTACATGGTTGAAAATGTACAAAGATGAACAGGAACAATACATAAGTTTTAGTTTTCATTTCTCTTTAGTTTTAAATTGGTTAAATCATTAAAAAAACGGTGCTATTTATAGTCTAATTGCAATCAATACGTAATAATCTCTTGTTCTTTTTTGTAAGCCTAGATTCGCGATATTCCATGAGTCAAGAAAATTTATCACTTGTCTTGTCTGGAATGCCTCTGGTGGCTTTATCTGTCCTTAGGTGACTTATTTCCACATCTAGAGTGAATGCATTTACGAAATTGGGTTTTGGATACGAGGGGATATTTCAAACTTTGATTTAATTGATAATCAATATAGGTTCAAAATACGTGGGCAGGAGCTGTCATTGTACATGTTGTACCTATTTCTGTGTAATTGACTATGCTTGCCTTGTTTTTAATTTGTCATTCTTAAAAGGAATATCTAAAAGGTCTATTACATATAGGAGTGGGAGCAAGTTATATTAAAAGAAAAAAGGTGGTTTAAGTAAAAAAGAAAATATTAATTAACTTTAGATAACTGGACTAGGGCTTTTCATAGGTGGTATTGTTACCCACAGTATTTTTAAGTCGGATTAGTTATAATCCATAGCTCGATTGAACAAAAGAATACTATAATCAATTCGATCACATTTAGAATCCATTTATTCCTAATTAGTTTTCTTAAAACATAATCAACTAAAAGTCCTAATATACCGAAGGAAATCAGTCCAACCATTCCTACTACACCCCAGCCTTCTTCATGGGATAAAACCCTCCAATTAATTGCAGCGTAAATCAGACATCCAGCAATAAATAGAACACTAAAACTATTTAAAATCGTGAATTTCTTCATATTGTGGGTAACAATTGAACATAGTTACTAGTCATTATATTTCTATTTTCTAAGCACTATAAGATTCCTATAATTTTGTTTAAAAAGCAATAAAAGTACTATATAAAAAGTATAAAAAAGCCCTTGCAAAAGGGCTTTTAAAATCAGTCATCTAGCACTGTCTACTTTCCTTCATATTTCCCCATATATCGTTTCCAAAGTTCGGTTTGGTGGGTTTCTAACGAAAGGGTACGCCCATCAATAAAAGCATGGGTCAACTGGTTACCCCGCATATCCAAGGCATCGCCTTTTGAAACAAACAACGTAGCGCTTTTGCCAACCTCCAAGGTGCCATAATCTTTATCAATGCCCAATATTTTGGCACTGTTGCCCGTGATCATTTGGAGTGCTTTTTCGGCGTCCAACCCTTGTCCAACAACCTGACCTGCATAAAAAGGCAGGTTCCGTGTCTGAAAGTTAGAGGAACTACCGTTTTGTATGGCTACTAAAACACCTGCATCTGCCAACAACTTGGGTAACTTATAGGGCAGGTCATAGTCCTCGTCATCCAAGGCAGGTAAGTTGTGGGTAAACTGTACCAAGACCGGTACATTGTTTTCCTTTAGAAAATCGGTAATCTTATAGGCATGGTAGCCACCTACCAATACCACTTCTTTGGCACCATTACTTTTGGCTGTAGTTATGGCGTCAATGATCTCCTTTTCACCATTGGCTCGTATATACAACTTTTGCGAACCATCAAAAACTCCTTGCATTGCTGCAAATGCCGGATTCAAGTCCACATTTTTGGCTTTACCATAAGCTGCTGCATTATTCAAAAAGCTTTGTATTTCATCCAATTGCTTTGCATAATCCTTGTTGGGCTGAAAACCTCTTGGTTCCCCCATCCACCAGCGACCTCTTCTAAAACTATTGGGCCAGTTCATATGAATTCCATCATCAACTTTTATGGCTGCATCTTCCCAGTTCCAAGCATCAAATTGCACAATAGATGAGGTGCCGGATATTCTTCCCCCTTGAGGTGTAATCTGACCTATGAGCACACCATTGGGGCGCATACTTTCCACCACCTGTGATTCTGCATTATAAGCAATAAGACTGCGCACATGTGGAATCATTTCACCAATCTCGTCTTGGTCGTTACTGGCACGCACGGCGTTGACCTCAGTAAGTCCCAAGGCTTTGGAGGGCGCTATAAAGCCAGGGTAAACATGTTTCCCTTTTCCTTTAATGACCGTGCCTTTACGGGCAATCTTTGTCATGGCACTACCTACAAAGGTAAGTTTGCCACCTTCGAACATGATCAGGGCATTTTCAATAACCTCGCCATTACCCAAATGCGCCGTGGCGCCATCTATTGAAATGGCTTCTTTCTGCACAGACGCAGGGGTTTGCTGGGCAGTACCCATAAATAAAGCTCCGACTGCTAAAACTATTGTGTATATTGATTTTTTCATTGTTTTTTTTATAACACCACTCAACAACCTCTCGACTCCGCTCGAGGTGACATATGGTTTGTTTTTTAATATTTTTTCCATTTTCTATGCTTCTTAAAGTGAATCGCAGTGAAACTTCTCTTTTTTAGTATTCTTCGGGTCCTGTGTTTTTCCACCACCTTCTTTTTCCTTGAGCATCATCGTAATGAGTTTGTTACGCTCATTTATAATCGCTTCTCGCTGTTGCATGTCTTTTTCCAAATCAAAATAAGTGGCTCCTTCAATCAAGGTTTTTTCGGCTTTAGCATAAATGGACAATGGGTTATCACTCCATAATACCAAGTCGGCATCCTTACCTTCTTTAATGCTGCCCACGCGCTCATCTATGTGTAAAAGCTTGGCAGGATTAATAGTGACCATTTTCCAAGCATCCAATTCGGAAACACCACCATATTTTATGGTTTTGGCAGCTTCTTGGTTCAATCTACGCGACATTTCGGCATCATCACTATTAATGGCCACGGTAATACCTTGGCTTTGCATAATGGCCGCGTTATAGGGAATAGCATCTTTCACCTCGTACTTGTAGGCCCACCAGTCACTGAATGTTGAACCACCAACACCGTGCTCGGCCATTTTATCAGCTACCTTATAACCTTCCAGAATGTGGGTGAACGTATTCACTTTAAACCCGAATTTATCGGCCACTTTCATCAACATGTTTATTTCGCTCTGCACATAGGAATGACAACTGATAAAACGTTCCCCATTAAGGATTTCGACCAAGGTCTCCATTTCCTCATCATGGCGATAGGGCTGGCCACTTTTCTTTTTGACCTCATATTCCTTGGCCCGTTGAAAGTAGTTCATAAACACTTGCTCAACACCCATTCGCGTTTGTGGAAAACGGCTAAAGCTTTGCCAGTTACTTTGTTTTACATTTTCACCCAAAGCGAATTTGATGAACTTGGGCGAATTGCTATAGATCATATTTTGGGCACTTTCACCCCATTTCAATTTCAAAATCGCGGAACGCCCACCAATCGGGTTCGCTGAACCATGAAGTAATTGCAAGGAAGTTACGCCACCTGCCAAATTGCGGTAAATGTCAATATCCTCAGGATCAACTACATCTTCCATTTTAACTTCGGCTGTCGAATTATGGCCTGCTTCGTTAATGGCCAGGGCGGCCAAATGGCTATGCTCGTCTATTACGCCCGCAGTAAGATGCTTTCCTGAAGCATCGATTACTTTAGCGCGACCCGCATTCAAGTCTTTTCCGATTTTTGAGATTTTACCATCCTTGACCAAAACATCGGTATTTTCAAGAATTCCCGCCTCCTCACTCGTCCAGACTGTGGCATTTTTAAATAAAATGTCCTCGGATTTGGGTATGGAGGAATATCCATAGCCCAAATTAGGGTAAGTAACAGCTACCATTTCTGGTTTGTCGGCTTCTTTTTTGGCTTTCTCTTTTTCAGCGAAGGCTTTGGTCTGCGTTGCCTTAAAAGAAGATTCCTTTCCGTCGGGTAGCATCAATCTACCTTTGATCGTATTGTTGTTGCCTTTGACCAATCCCGCCATACGATACATCTTATCGTCCTGCGTAAAAGAAAGGTTCATCCAAGCATCTTTATATGCGATTTTAGATTTTAATTTATTCGTGTCCTTTTTTACTTCTGCTTTAGGCTTGCTAGGTTCACCAGTTATAGAAAGTTTAAAGGATTCATTCCCTGCCATTAGATCATAATCCCCTCGAATATCTTTTTGGTCCTTATCGTTGATGACATTTTTGGTACCCTGTACCCAGTTCTCATAGAGTGTGGTACTCTTATCAAAAATATCGCCTGAAGTAATCAAGAAGTTGGCGTAGCGACCTTGTTGCAAGGACCCAATTTTATCTGATTTGCCTAGGATCTGGGCAGGAATCGTTGTCAAAGCCTCTAATGCTTTTGTTTCCGAAAGTCCGTAGGTAATAGCCTTTTGTAATTTGTCCTTTAGTTTCGCTGGAGATTTTAATCCGTTGAGCGTAAAAGAAAAAGTAACTCCATTCTCTGCCAATATTTTGGGATTTGCAGGGGCTTGGTTCCAGTGACGCATATCCTCCAAAGAAACATACAATGCCTGGTACGGATTGCTCACATCATAGGCATCCGGGAAGTTCAACGGCAGAATGAGTTTTGCGTTGGTGTTTTTAATATCAGCAACGGCTTCATATTCATCACCACCGCCCAAAATAGTGTATTGTATTCCGTTTTTATCACCAATACCATCGGCTCTTAATACATTGCCCTTATCGCCAGCTGCGATAATCTGTACCATGCCTTTATTGGCATTCAATGCCTCTATTGAACGGTCTTTGGTATCTACATTGCCTTTGGCATACCAATCGGCATCGGTATACATTTGGCGAAGCAAGGCCATGGCACCCATTAATGAAGTAGGGTAGCTCTGTCTTGAAGCCACACTTTTTGAAAATGAAAAGTAGTGGCCCGATTTATCATCAATAACCCTTTTTGAGTCATCAGCTTGTCCATTAAGCGCTATCAAAACTCCTGTTCCACGTGCAATACCATCCTGAATGTGCGAATTGACAACACCAAAACCGGCGTTACGCAATTCCTTGGCTTTTTTGTCATCATACTTGAATTTGCTGATGGCATTGTTCTCGGGCATAATATGGTCGTTCCAGTAGAAACCCTCTCGAGTGGCATCATACTGCGGAGAGCGCCCCCTGCCTTCGAGACGTTTTGGTTTGCTTACTCCAAAATCAGAATAGATATCGATAAAAGAAGGATAAATGGATTTTCCATCCAAATCTATGATCACTGTATTTTTTGGAATAGTAACTGATTTGCCTACCTGCACTACTTTCCCATTCTGAATAAGCAATGTCCCTTGCTCAACAACCTGGGTAGGCGTGATGAAGATTTTAGCGTTCGTAAATGCTGTGTAATTATTGTTTTTTGATTTTACCCCGTCATTTTCCGGAAAGTAATCCTGGGCAAATAAAGTAGCACCGCACCATAAAATGGTGAGTACCAGAAGTCTCATTTTCATATTAAAAGTTTAGTTAATTAGTCTTTCTAAAGATATAGGATGCGCTGTGAATAATCGGGTATCTTAACTTTTTTTAACGTTTTACCGGATGATCCTTATGGTAAGTAACCAATAGGGAAACCACGGCACTGTAACTCTTTATGCCTTTGGTCTGGTTATTGGCCTTTAAGAAGGTATCGAAAATAGACTTAAAGACAGGTTCTAAAGGATTTTCGAAAGACTGCCAAAAATCCGCCATTTCCTGAAAGTTTTTTTGAATACCAGGGTTCATTCTGGCATATAGTTCATTGAATTTTTCTTCATCATGACGGCGAATATCACTGAGTCCGTAACCCAAGGCATATGCATAGGCAGAATATTGAAAATAGATATCAGGATTATAAATTGTGGCCAAATACCCAATGAAATTGGTCTCATTTTCAGCAGAATACCCCACTTGATGCCCAATTTCGTGGCCACTTACCACTGGAAACCTAAAATTAGGGAGTCGACCGTTTACCTGAGCCTCATGGGTAAATGGGTTCAGATACCCTCCATAACCCATATAGGTCAAAGCCGTACTAAAGATTGATTTTTTAATGCTTGGTTTTTGATAGGAAATAAAGGGATAGGCGTTTTCCAAGTTTTCATAACCGATCAAAGTTTTATCAAAAATTTCTTTTTTGGAATACGGAATTTCAACCGCCAGTGCTGTGTCTTTGGTTATGCTGAATTGAAGTTCGTTGGTTTTTAAAATCAAGACTTCTACGAGATCTAATAGTTCATCATCAGTATGTTTTTCATTCAAAGCGAACTTTTGGGCTAAAGGTTGGCGGTAATAATTCATTCCCCAGAGCAGATGAAAGGTAAAGTAGGTAATAGACAAAATAAAAAGCACATTACGTAAAAATCGTAATGGATGGGTACGGATTTCCAACCAATTTTTTATCACATACCGTATCGCTAAGACAGAAAGTATGAAATAGAAAACATCACCAATAGAGAAAGGAATCCATCCGTATAAAACTCTAAAGAATTTAGAAATCCATGGATATATGCCCTCACTATAATATTTCTCGACCGTATCTGGATAATTTGCCAACCATTTCACAAGAATAATCTGAGGAATTATCGATAGGGCGACCCAATTTTTAATTTTATAAACCATTCGACCAAAAATAGGTATTAATGTGTTAAAGTTAATTCGCAAACCGTATTTTTGAAACACTAAATCAAAGTTATGAGTAAAGAAGTACGACAACTCGAACCAAAAGTAGTTTGGAATAAATTTGCCGATTTAAACGAAGTGCCAAGACCTTCCAAAAAAGAGGAAAGGGTCATACAATTTATGTTGGATTTTGGTAAATCGCTTGGTCTTGAGACTTTATCGGATGCTGTTGGTAATGTGATTATAAGAAAATCGGCCACAACCGGAATGGAAGACAGAAAAAAGATCACCCTGCAATCCCATTTGGATATGGTGCACCAAAAAAATGCAGATACCGATTTTGATTTTGATGTTGAGGGAATTAAGATGTTCATTGCAGGGGACTGGGTTAAAGCTAAGGGAACTACTTTGGGTGCCGACAATGGTTTGGGCGTAGCTACCATTATGGCCTTGTTGGAAAGTACTGATATTCCACATCCTTTTTTGGAAGCCTTGTTTACCATTGATGAAGAAACAGGGATGACGGGGGCCATGGGTCTTGAAGCAGGTGTTTTACAGGGAGAAATCTTATTGAACTTAGATACCGAGGAAGATGATGAATTGGATATTGGATGCGCTGGAGGCATTGATGTAACCGCAACGCGAAATTATACTCAGGAAAACGCAGCCAATGATACTATGGGTTGTTTGATAACCGTAAAGGATTTGCAAGGAGGCCACAGCGGCATGGACATTTATCGAGGATTGGGCAATGCCAATAAGATTATGAATCGTTTGCTTTTCAATGGCATGGAAAAGTTTGACCTGCAAGTTGCTGAAATTGATGGGGGAAGTTTACGTAATGCTATTCCTCGTGAGAGTTTTGCCAAAGTTGCTATACAAAGTTCCCATAAATCAGATTTTGAAGCTGAGTTTGCACAATGGGGAGAAATAATCAAAACTGAACTTTCAGTGAATGAACCAAATCTGACCATTTCTTTGGAATGGAAAGAAGCGCCTACAAAAGTGATGCAGAAAAAACCCCAAGAAAGGCTGATATGGGCCATATATGCTGCCCATAATGGAGTGTATGCGATGAGCGCTGCCATTGCTGATTTAGTGGAAACTTCGAACAATATAGCTAGGGTAGTTGTGAAAGACGGACAAATAAAAATAGGTTGTTTAACACGTTCTTCTGTTAATTCCGCTAAAATGGATCTTGCAAATGCCTTGAAATCTGTTTTTCAATTGGCCGGTTGTGAGGTGAGCATGGACGGGGAATACCCTGGTTGGAACCCCAATCCTGACTCAGCCATTTTAAGAGTGTTGGAAAGTAAATATGAGACCCTTTTTGGGGCCAAACCAGATGTGGTAGCTTGTCATGCAGGATTGGAATGTGGTATTTTAGGGCAGAATTATCCCAAAATGGATATGATAAGTTTTGGTCCAACAATCAAAGGGGCGCATTCCCCAGATGAACGGGTATGCATATCATCAGTGCAAAAATTCTGGAGTTTTGTACAGGAGATTTTAAAAGATATTCCCAATAAATAGGTCCTTTTACTAAGAATTATTTAGCATATTTAACAAATAATTTTTAATATGATAATAAAAATTTAGTAACTTTAAGAAATTGCTAAATAACGTATTATGGGTATTAAGAGTTTTCAAGGTCCGAGAAGTAACCAGCAGGCAACAGATGATATTCCCTTTAAAGTAAGTGATTTCATGACTAAGGATTTAATTACTTTTAGGCCGGAACAATCCATGGAAGAGGTTGTAGATTCATTGATAAATAATAAAATATCGGGTGGTCCTGTGGTTAATGATAAGAACGAGTTGGTTGGTATAATTTCTGAAGGGGATTGTATAAAACATATTAGCGACAGTAGGTACTACAATATGCCTATGGAAGATAATCGGATTGAAAACTGTATGGCCAAAAATGTGGACACTATTGATGGTGACATGAATATTTTTGATGCCGCCAATAAATTCCTGAATGACAAACGACGACGTTTTCCCATTATAAAAGACGGTAAATTGGTAGGGCAGATTTCGCAAAAAGACATTCTTAAAGCAACCATAAAGATGAAGTCGCAAAATTGGAAAAAGTAATACTGAATCCCATATTAAAAAAGCCCTGACGTTTTCGTCAGGGCTTTTATATTTAATCTGAACATTAATTTACTCTGCAATACCAGTGACTTCAATATCAAATATTAAGTTCGAATTTGGTGGGATTGGACCGCCACCTTGTTCACCCAACCCAAGATGTGGAGGCATAAATACACGTATCTTATCACCTATTTTCATTGTTAAAAGGCCTTCCTTAAAACCAGGGAATAATCTTGCCTCTGGACTGTATAACATTGGTGTTGCCTCGTAACCACGACCTTGTTTTCTTCGCTCGTCATAGGTATTGAATTTTTTGGCAATTTCTTCGATATTACTATCGAACAAAGTACCATTCTCCAAATAACCAGCGTAGAATACTTTTACTTGTTGACCAATTTTTGGTTTTTCACCTTCTGCGTCAACCAAACTAAAAATTTCTAAACCTGAAGGGAAGGATTTGGCTTTCATTTTAGTTTCTTCCAATTCTTTTACAAATTCAGGTAGCATTTTTACATAAGCTTCCTTTCTGGCTTGTTTTTCTTTTTCCTCATTAGCCAAACTCTCTTCCTCAGCAGCAAAATAATCGGTCATAATTTGTACCGCATCGAATTTTTTAGCCGCTTTACCATTTCTAATTATTTCAACCGTGTTCATAACCACATCAACCACAGGTTTGTCTTTTTGGGGAGCCTGGGATACTGCAACATTGGCAATAGAGTCAAGAACATCCATACCTTTCATTACTTCACCAAAAACGGTGTGTATGCCATTTAACCATGGTGTAGGTTTGTGTGTGATAAAAAACTGACTGCCGTTTGTTGTTGGCCCGCCATTGGCCATAGATAAAATCCCCTTCTTATCATGAACCAGCGAGTCATTGAACTCATCTTTGAATTTATAACCGGGATTGCCAGTTCCTGTTGCTGTTGGGTCACCACCTTGTATCATAAAATCTTTCATTACCCTATGGAATGTAAGGCCATCATAATAATTTTTCCCCTTATACTCCTCACTTACAAAAGGACTTTTTCCTTCAGCCAAGGATATAAAATTAGCTACTGTAATAGGCGTTTTATCGTGTTCCAATTTAATGACTATATCACCCTTGTTGGTTTTAATATCAGCAAATATTCCATCCCCTAAATCGGCATGCTTACCCGTTTTGCAGCTAGTAAAGGCTAAGGCTACTGTGAGTACTAATAAATATGTTTTCTTCATTTTTCTCATTTTAATTTTGAATACTATCTTGTTGTTTTTCGATTTTTAATAAAGTTATTGTTGATTTTATCGGAACATTGATTCCAATTTTATTATTGTCGCCATGGTAACCATAAGCCAATGAAGACGGAAACATAAAAGTGGCCGTTTCCATTTCTTTTAAAAGTTTAATGCTATTACGTAATCCCGGAAAAAGCTCTTGTTTGTCTACTTTGTATTTTATAATACCAATTTCTTCACGTGGATAGATGGTATCATTGGAAAAACTCATTACATTATAAGTAAGTGTTACCAAATCATCGGGCTGAGGTGCGTAATCGGCCGCTTCATTTTTTTGCACATAATAATACCAAGCGCCTGCTGCACTATACTTGTATTCCCGTAATGAATCTTTTGCCATAATGGTATTCATCAAACCTTCCTCCAGTGCCAAGAGTTTTTTGCTTCTTTCGACAGATGCATTAAAACTACCACTTTTGACCTTCACTGGTCGTCGAGGTTCTGGATTTCCGCAACTTGCCAAACTAAAAACCAACAAAATTAGAAGTACCTTTTTCATGGATTTAATTGTTCTTTATAATCCTGCAATAAGGAAACAAAATGATCGACGGTTTCAGCTAGGGAAATTTCACTTCTACCACCAGCTGCGTTGGTATGTCCGCCACCATTAAAATGCTTTCGTGCAAACTCGTTTACCGAGAAATCACCTTCAGAACGAAACGATATTTTTATAATTCCTTCTTCCTTGTTTTCAATAAATATTACCGCAAAACAGATTCCAGATAAGGTAAGTCCGTAATTAACAAACCCTTCGGTGTTCCCTTTTTGATAATTATAGGTATCAAGTTCATCTTGACTCAGCGTGATGTAAGCCGTTTTATAATCCTCCAAAATCACCATATTTTTTAGGGCGCACCCTAAAAGATGCAATCTGCTTGGTGTATTGGTATCATAGACCAAATTATGTGCTTTCGTATTTTCAGCTCCTTTTTCAATAAGTGCAGCAACCACTATATGGGTTCTACTGGTCGTCGATGAATATTTGAACGAACCGGTATCGGTCATTATGCCTGTGTAAATACAATCGGCGATTTCAGGAGTAATTTTGTCGTCATCATCCAAGTATTCTATGAAATTATAGATCATTTCACAGGTTGAACTCATGCTCAC
>CAZYQR010000049.1:0-12760 GCA_964649755.1 uncultured Maribacter sp.
CAGGTGATTTTCAGCCATTCACTATTGGTGTTTATAGTGGACTTAGTTTTAAGTTTTAAAGAAATTGGTTAGGTAGGTCATTGTTGGTAGCAATGGCTTTTAAAGCCCTGATAATATCTCTTCAGGGCTTTATTTTGTTTATGATTGCGCCTTTAATTCGTTTAAAATTACATTTCGCACTTCTTCACGTAATGTACTTTTGTCCTCATCCTCTAATATTGCAGTTTCAAAGAAGGAATGCACTTTAGCCCTAATCAAACCTGGGCTTCCACTATAAAAAGTGAAGGAAAATCGTTTTTTGTTGTCATAAAATGTCATGGGTACTACAGGAATATTATGTGCTATTGCCATTTTAAAAGCCCCATCTTTAAAATCATCCAATAAAACATCTTCTTTGGGTACGCCTCCTTCAGGAAATAAACAGATACTTAATCCTTGGTCTATTCGTCTTTGCGCCCTTCGATATACCCCAGTCCTGCTACGACTGTCTTCCCTATCTACCAAGATGCAAACGCGTTTATAGAAAAACCCAAATAACGGAATTTTCACAAGTTCTTTTTTTCCAATAAAAACAAATGGGTTTTTACTAATACGAAGCATCAACATTATATCTAACATACTGGTATGATTGGCAACTAACATATAGCTCCTGCCTTTTACTAGTTTTTCATCCCAAAAGATTTTTTGTGGACAGCCCATACCTAATAAAATGGGTCTTGCCCACAAATTTCTAGCCAACCAGAAAAATTGAGGGTACCATTTTTCGGATAAAGTTGAGATAACCAAAAAAGGGAAGAAAAGGATAATCGGTAATGTGACCATTACATAAAACCAAATGCGATATAAAAAGTGTCCTATGTTTTGAGCTGTTGTCCGCATTGATCAAAAATAACAAATTGCTATTGTTATTTACGATTTGTTTTACCTTTGTGCTTCTTTGAAACCAATTAAATGGCAAGAATACTTACAGGCATACAAAGCACCGGCGTTCCACACTTAGGAAATATCTTGGGTGCTATTGCACCAGCAATAAAAATGGCCGAGGACCCCAAAAACCAATCATTTCTATTTATTGCGGATATGCATTCATTGACCCAGATAAAAAATGGGAATGAATTAAGAAACAATACCTATGCGACTGCAGCTACATGGCTCGCCTTTGGGTTGGATATTGACAAAACAGTATTTTATAGACAAAGTGACGTGCCTCAGGTGACCGAACTGGCTTGGTACCTCAGCTGCTTTTTTCCGTACCAAAGGCTTACCCTTGCCCATTCTTTTAAAGATAAAGCAGATAGATTGGAAGATATAAATGCAGGCTTATTCAATTATCCAATGCTAATGGCAGCAGATATTTTATTATATGATGCTAATATTGTGCCCGTTGGTAAAGACCAATTACAGCATATTGAAATGACAAGGGATGTTGCCTCTCGTTTTCATGCCCAATTAGGTGAGACTTTTGTAGTGCCAGAAGGAAAAGTACAGGAAGACACCATGTATATTCCTGGAACTGATGGACAGAAAATGAGTAAAAGCAAGGGTAACCTTATTAATATATTCCAACCAGATAAAAAATTACGCAAGCAAATCATGGGTATCAAAACGGATAGTACGCCGATGGAGGAACCTAAAGACCCAGATACCGATAATGTATTTGCTCTTTACAAGATTCTTGCGAACCCTGAACAAATTGTTGAAATGAGGTCTAATTACGAGGGTGGTAATTATGGTTACGGCCATGCAAAACAAGCTTTATTTGAGGTTATTTTGGAAAAGTACAGCCCTGCTCGTGAACGCTTCGATTATTACATGAACCACCTTGATGAAATTGATCATGCGCTGGAAATCGGTGCTGAAAAGGCCAAAAAAGTAGCTAATGAGGTACTGAATAGAGTTAGGAACAAGGTTGGGTACTAAATAATTAAAAACATACCACCTAGTCGGTTAAAGGTTCATTTGGTTTTATAATCATTGCTTTATTGTTCTGGTTTTCGTCCACACTTTATCGATGAACTACGATTTTAACGTAGATATGAAGCAATTAAGGACAATAAACAAACTACTTGGTCTAATTTATGGATTCTTGCCTTACTGAAACAAGTTCAGCACAGGTCGCAGGAATGACTATAAATCGAGATATTTTTATATTACTTCGAACAATTTTCCGGGTAACGGACGAATAACACCTTTCATTTCCATATTCAAAAGGGTAGAAGAGACTTTGAAGATTGGCAACTTGCAATCAAGCGCAATGCTATCCAATAATTGCTTCCCCTCTTTCTGTAAATAGGAATAGATGGCTTTCTCGACTTCATCCAATTCAATAAACAACTGCTTTTGAATTGGTTTGGTTTTATTTTGTTCCAGTTCCCAATTCAATAGATATATTATGTCGGCCGCTGAAGTAATCATATGTGCCTTTTGCTGTTTTATTAGATTATTACACCCAGAACTATACTTGTCTTGCGCCCTTCCGGGAACAGCAAATACTTCCCGATTATAACTGTTTGCAATATCGGCAGTTACCAAACTGCCCCCTTTTTCCGCTGATTCTACAACAATGGTTGCCTCGCTCATTCCGGCAATAATTCGGTTTCTTTTCAAAAAATTCTCCCTATCAGGATTACTAGAGCTCCAAAATTCAGTAACAAAACCCCCATTTTTTTCAACATCGGGAACATACTTTGAATGGATCTTCGGATATATTTGATTTAAACCATGGGCCAAACATCCTATGGTTTGCAATCCGTGTTTTATGGCTGTTTTTTGGGCACATATATCCACACCATAAGCCAATCCGCTAACGATTATGGGGTCAAGCGGCGCTAAGACCTCAATAAGGTTTTCACAAAATGCGGTTCCGTAACTCGTAATATTCCGCGTACCAACAATACTTATGATTTTTCGCTCTTCAAGGTTAATATTGCCTTTTTTAAACAAAATCAAAGGGCCATCAATGCAATGCTTTAGATACCTCGGATAATCATTGTCGGTAAAGTAAGTGTAGGCGATATCATGGTCTTGGATATACTGCAGCTCTTTTTCGGCAGCTTCAAAATGCTCAGTATCATGAAGTCCTCTGATTGTAAAGGTGCCAATCCCATCAATCCTAAGAAGATTTTGTAATTTATCGTTAAAAATAGCAGCTGGGCTGCCACAATGGGCTATCAGTTTTTTCGCTGAAACATCACCAATGTTCGGAATATTTTGCAGCCTTAGAACCGCAATTATTTCATCTGTAGTCATTTATAAATAGTACTTAGTTATCCACAAAATACATAAATTATTATGTTAATAAAAAGTCCTATACTATCTATTAGTGCGCTGAATTTTTTACAATATTTGTTGAGATGGTCTTAGAACATTATATCTCCGATTTACTTTATCGTTATAACTGCGTGGTTGTACCTGGTTTTGGTGCATTTTTATCAGAACAAAAATCGGCCGTACTCAATGAACAGAGTAATTCGTTTTATCCTCCTTCAAAATCATTGTCTTTTAATAAGCAATTATCGTCTAATGATGGCCTTTTAGTGTCATATATGGCTGAAGTAGAACAATGCTCTTACGAGGAAATGCTTCAGAAAGTACTGAATAAGGTGGAAAAGTGGAAGCGTACTTTAGATCAAGGGGAGCGCTTAACGTTAGCGAACATTGGAGACCTAAAATCAAATAAAGAGGGAAAAATTCAGTATCAACCTTCCTATCAAATCAATCATTTAACTTCTTCCTTTGGACTATCTTCTTTTGTTTCTGCACCGATTACCCGGGAAATTTTGAAAAAAGAAGTAGTAGCAATAGAGGAAAAAGTTCCTTTTATCATTACTCCAGAAAGAAGAAAGGAACCTTCAATGCGACCTTATTTAAAATATGCCGCTATATTTCTTTTGGCACTTTCAACTGGTTTGACAGGATACAGATTCTATAACGAAAGCCTCAACCAAAGGCAAATGGTGGTTGAAAAGGCACAGGAAGAAGTTTCAAAAAGCATTCAGGAAGCAACTTTCTTTGACACGGCACCTTTAGAGTTACCAACTTTAAATCTAAAAGTAATTACCAAAAAACCAGAAGTAGGAATGCACCATATAGTGGCTGGCGCCTTTCGGTTCAAGGCTAATGCCGATAAAAAAATACGTCAGTTGCAAAGACGAGGTTATGATGCATCTTATCTTGGCACCAACAAGCATGGATTGCATATGGTAACCTATAGTAGTCATAGTGATGTGGATGAAGCGTTACGAACTCTACGAACGGTAAAAAGAACCCAATCACAAGATGCGTGGTTACTATCGATTAGATAGTCTTATTACCAATTACATCCTTTTTAATAAAGTATCTTTATTATGCAAGCTAAAAATCCCAGTGATTCACGTACGATAATGACCGATTTGGTACTCCCAAGTGAGACCAACCCATTGAACAATCTTTTTGGGGGCGAGCTTTTAGCACGAATGGACAGGGCCGCCAGTATTGCAGCACGTCGCCATAGTAGACGTATTACGGTAACTGCTTCTGTAAACCACGTAGCCTTTAACCAAGCTGTACCTTTGGGTAGTGTTGTCACTGTGGAGGCTGCGGTTTCAAGGGCCTTTAACACCTCAATGGAGGTGTATATTGACGTATGGATGGAAGACCGTTACAATGGTAAGCGTTCTAAGGCAAATGAGGCTATTTACACCTTCGTAGCTGTTGATGAGATAGGTAAACCTACTGAAGTGCCTCCTCTTGAGCCCGAAACCAATCTTGAGAAAGAACGTTTTGCGGCTGCCTTGCGCAGAAAACAATTGAGTCTTGTACTAGCTGGGAAAATGAAGCCTAATGACGCGACAGAACTCAGGGCCTTATTTATGGGTGAATAATATCCGTAAGACTCTAGAAATCAAAAGTATCGGGGTCTGGTCCGTATCTTTGCCCTTTTTCAAGACTATCCAAATAAGCCATATCCTCAGTTGAAAGTTCAAAATCAAAAAGACTGGCATTGTCGATAATTCGTTCTTTTTTTGCCGATTTGGGTATGGTAATCACGCCTTTTTGCAAATCCCATCGTAAAACCACTTGTGCTGGGGATTTACCATATTTAAGACCAATTTTCTTAATACTTTCCAATTCGAAGATTCGACCTTGCATCATGGGTGACCACGCTTCATACTGTATTTTATGGGCGTTGCAATAATCAATTAAATCTTGTTGAACCAAATAAGGATGAAACTCCATTTGGTTTACCATAGGAACAATTTCTGCGGTCTGTAATAAATCTTCCAAATGATGTTTCATAAAATTACTTACACCAATTGCCCGTACTTTCTTTTCTTTGTACAAATGCTCTAGAGCACGCCATGTCTCTTTGTAATTACCTTTTACTGGCCAATGGATAAGGTACAAGTCCAAATAATCCAAATTCAAGCGTTTTAAGCTATCATTAAACGCTTTGAGCGTGCTTTCGTAGCCTTGGTCCGAATTCCAGACCTTACTGACTACAAAGACATCCTCCCTATTGATTCCACTTTGCTTTAAGCCTTCCCCAACACCCTCTTCATTGTTATAGTTTGATGCCGTATCAATATGCCTATATCCCGCTTCAATGGCCCATTTCACAGCATTGATAACTTCTTGACCATCTTCCGATAAATAAACCCCTAATCCAAAATACGGCATTTTAACACCGTTATGTAGTTCAAAGGTTCCTTTTAAATCTGTGATATGTTCTGTTTTTGCAGACATTTTCAATAATTAAAGTTGATATACCCAATCTTCCGGATTCAAACGCGATGTATCTTGGTAAAGGTAGAATTTTAGGCGTGTTTGCCCATTAGACCGATTGGTATATATTTTTCCTAACGCCGCTTTTATCGCTACTTTATCACCCTTTTTCACGTAGAGATCTGATAAATTATAATAAGTGCTTATATAGTTACCGTGTTTTATTTGTACCCCTTTATTTCCTCCCGGAACCGATAGTATAGCGATAACTTCACCTTCAAAAATCGCTCTTGCCATTGCCCCTTCATCGGTTGTTATGATTACACCATTACTTTGATGTTTGATTCCAGGATAAACAGCATCTTTATATACCCCAAATCCTTGGCTTTTTATTCCTTTTTCCACTGGCCAAATCAGTTTTCCCTTATTAGCGGAAAAGTTATTGGCCACCAGTGTAGCTTCAGGAGTAAGAATGAATTTATTTGAGGATGCTTTTACAACTTTTCCCGCTCCTGCTTTTTTATTCGAAGCAGCAATCGCATTTCGGATCAACTTTTCAATTTGTTGATCTATTTTACGGGCTTCCCTCTTTTTCTTTCGAATGGCTGATGCATACTTGCTCTCATTTTGACGAATACTCCCCAACAATTCTTTTTGTGATTTTATTTCCTTCATCAATTGTGCCTTTGCCCTGTTGTTTGTCGCTATCAATTGGTCTTTCTCTTTACGCTGGTCTGTTAGATCAATATTAAATTGGGTGAGTTCATCTGTTTTGACCATTATTTGTTCCCCTTGCTCCTTGCGATACTGTGTATATTGTTTCATATACTGCATGCGTTTAAAAGCCTGAAAAAAGTTTTCAGAGGATAAAAGAAACATTAATCTGCTTTGCTGCGATTTGTTTTGATACGACTTCTGTATCATAGTGGCATATTCCTCTTTCAATGATTTTAGATCACTTCGTAGTTTTGAGATATTTCGAATATTGGCATTGATCTGCCTGTTCAGCAAATTGGATTGCTGGTTGGTGACCCGAATCAATTGTTGGCGAACATTAATCTTTTTGTCCAAGGCCTCCATCTGATCTAAGACATTTCCCTTTTCTTTTTTTTCAGCAAAAAGCAAGCGATTAATCTCGCCAATTTCTTTCTGAAGTTGCTCGCGTTTCACCTCTAAAGCCTTCTGTTCATTAGTTTGGGCATAAGTAGTTCCCGTCGATAGAAAAGTCGAAAGCACAAGAAAACCTGCAAGGAAAACGCGTTTACAAAGCATCAGTGTTTATTACAATCTTTTTAAAACCTTTTGGTATTTTATATGGAAAATTCAATGTTCTGTTAAACTCAATACTTCGATAATCCAAATCAATGATGTTTTTGGCATTCGCTTCAATAGCAGTTATCACAATTTCATCGGGCAATACTTTTTCATTGATTTTTTGATAGCTCTTATATTCAATATCCAACACCCGTTTCTTTAAAGGTTGGGATAATTGCTGCGAAGAAATCTTAAAATTATCCGGTTCAATTGTGTACATGGTCTTGAATAAGACCAATGGTTTTTTTGGTTTTAGCATATAATCTGATTCTGATATTGAGGCATCATATTTTGCGTTTCTCAAATCAAAAAGAGCCTGGCCTAAAAGTAAGTTCTGTACTTTATCAAAATCCAGATCAGTACCCAACATATTGCTTAAATAAGAAAAATCACCATCAAAATATTCATTCTGTAGTTTATTATAAAAAGTAACCCTAGTTGGGGTCACATATGCTTTAACAATTCCTAAAGGTGCGCTGATCCAAATGGCCTTGTCTTTTTCCATTCTCAAACTAACAGTAATACTTTTGGTTGATTCCCCATCAAAATACCCAATCTTCATTCTTCCACTTAGTGTCTTGAAGTTAATTTGATTTTGATAATGTGTTCTGATGATGTTCTTTGCTGACATATTTTCATCAACGGCACCATCGGCGGCAAGCTTCTTTGATTTACAGGAAAATATTAGTAGAATAAAAACACTAAGTTGTGCCCATCGAATTAAGGTAGCCATAGTCTAAAACCCGGGTTTTATCATACGAAGATACGTATTTGCTTCGGAAGAATTATTCAATGCCGTATGCGCATCAACCAATTCCTGATATATTTTATTCAATAGTGGAACATCGTCCAACATATAATCCAAAGCCGCTTCCAAAATCCCAACAGCTTCTTTATGCTTGGCGCTCTTATTTAGAGCGTACCCATTTATATAATAAAAATAGGGCTGTGACGGATAATTTTCAATCGCTTCTTCGCTTCGTGCCACTAATTCCGGAATTTTGTTCTGAACCATAAGTTCAGCCATTTGTGCTTTAAGTTCTTCTAGGGGATTAGCTTTGATTTCATTTGGAACAGGTGCTTCCTCTTTGCTTTTCTTTACTTCAAGCTTACTAATTGAATCTTTGATCTTCGCCGATAAATCATTGGTGAAAGCAGATTTTTTAATATCTGTGAGTACAGTCAATGCCTTTTGATAGTTCTTTTGTTTAAAATAAATCAAGGCCAAATTTTCTTTAAGCTTATTGTTTTCAAAAGGGATGTTGAGATTCGTTTGGTCTAAAGAACTACCTTGCATTTGGATGGATGTCACCAAAGTATTAAGATACCACCGATTTGAGGCCTCTGACAACAATGCCGCAATCGCGTATTCCTGTGCAGCAATATACTGTTCATCAAGCAAATAAACTTTGGCCAACTCATGGTCGACTACGTGAGTTATTGAATCAATCAACTTACATTCCAAAAGCAAATTTATGGCCTTATCATAATTTTCAATCCCCTTTTGTTTTAATGCCTCGAAAAAATTCTCTTGAAATGCATCTGAATATTCCTCCAAAAAGACCTCGGCACTATCCTCAATATTAATTTCCTGATCCTGCGCCATACCCAAAATTGTGGTAAGCACAAATACCATTGAAATTAACAATACCGATTTTAATCTTCCCATTATTAGTTTGTGTACAAGCGTTATTCAAAAGAATAACGGAGTAAAATTATCAATAAGTATTCCAGAGCTTACATCTTTTCTGTTAAAACACCCTTAAAGCAAAATGAGACAAAATTCTACCTGAACGGTAAAATAACAAATATGTATGCTAGAAACTACTTGGTTCCAGTACTTCCAAAACCACCTGCTCCCCTTGAAGTGTCAGATAGCTGATCTACTTCATCCCATTCGGCACGTTCGTGTTTTGCAATTACCAATTGTGCAATACGTTCCCCATTTTCAATAGTAAAAGCCTCATTCGATAAATTCACCAGAATAACCCCTATCTCGCCGCGATAGTCCGCATCTATTGTTCCAGGGGAATTTAGTACTGTTATACCTTTTTTCGCCGCTAGACCGCTCCTTGGACGTACTTGGGCCTCATAACCAATGGGCAGTTCAATAAATAATCCTGTTTTGACGATAGTGCGTTCCAAAGGTTGTAATGTTATAGCCTCTGTGAAATTTGCCCTTAAATCCATCCCTGCAGAGGCCTTGGTTTCGTAATGGGGCAACGCATGAGCGGATTTATTAGTAATCTTTATGTTCATTTTTTAAGAAATATTTTTTTGAGATTATGATTTTCAAGCTTGTAAACCATTCCCAAAAACACAATCAATAAAGGAATGCCATAAAACAAATTACGATCAAAAACGTAAAAAGACAAGGCTGAAAATAAAATGGAGATTAAAAGATAAAAAGTGATTTTTCTAAAGTTATATGGAATGGGATAGTACATTCTGCCAAAAAACAAGGACATCAACATCATACACCCATAAGCGGTAAGTGTAGCTACTGCTGAGGCCATATACCCAAAATGTGGAATGAAAACAAGGTTTATGATTATGGTAAGAATAGCCCCAATCATAGAAATATAGGCGCCAATTTTAGTTCTATCCGTCACCTTATACCAAACCGATAGGTTATGGTAAATTCCCAAAAAGAAACTCGCAAGAATAATAATAGGAACTATGTCCATGGCCTCCCAATATTCTGGATTGCGCACAAATACTTCTTTCAAAATATCAGCAAACACTACGACACTTAATAATATGATACTGCCCAACACTACAAAATAATTGGTAATTTGTGCATATGCCTTTTGAGGATTCTCGGTATTTGAATGGCTGAAGAAGAAAGGTTCTATACCCATCCTGAACGCCGTTGCAAATAAGGTCATGAATAAAGCCAATTTATAACAAGCAGAATACATGCCTACCTCACTTTCGGCAATATCTGCAGGCAATAATCTTTCCAATAAAATTCTATCAAAAACCTCATTAATGGTAAATGCTATTCCAGCAATAAGAACGGGCATTGCATACTTCATCATTTTGTTCCATAAGATTCTATCAAAAACATACTTGGATTTCTGATATAACGGCAACATTAATAAAAGTGTAATGGCACTTGCTATTAAGTTGGATATGAAAATATAGGAAATCTCAAAATTAGGTTTATATATCCCATTAAATAAACCGTCTGGATTTGTTTCGGCTAGTTTAGGAAGCAATAACAAGAAAAATAAATTCAAACCTAGATTAAATGCTACGTTTAAAATCTTGATAATAGCATACTTCATGGGCTTTTCTTTGGCCCGTAGCCATGCAAAGGGAATAATTACCAAGGCATCTAAAGTCAATATTAGAATGGCATACCGAATATACCTTACATCGATATTCGTTAATTGGGCCATGGTATTTTGCAAGGATAATGCAATAATCAAAAAAATCAGGGAAGACCCCAAGATGGAAATTAAAGAAGTGGAAACCACTATTTTTCTATTTTCACCTCCATTATAAAAACGAAAAAAAGCCGTTTCCATACCATACGCCAAAACCACATTGAAAATTGCAAACCAGGCAAAAATCACAGATATCTTTCCATAGCCTGCTGTTTCCAGTACCCCAGTGTACAAGGGCAATAATAGAAATGAAAGCATCCTCGGCAACACAGTTGCCAAACCATATATCGCGGTCTGCTTAAAAAGTTTATTAAAAAGGTTCAACTGAGAGTAATTAGAGTTTAAAAATAGGTATTTAAACTAACGCGTCAAAGAAGGTGGGTTCAATTGGTTTTAGCCAAAAAAAAACCTCACATGATGTGAGGTCTGTCTTTTATTAGGTTTTCACCGTTTTGAAGTAATCAAGATAATCATTCAGATTTAATTATTCAATGCTTCAGCTCCCCCTACTATCTCTAAAATCTCACTAGTAATAGCAGCCTGTCTTGCTTGATTATATGTCAATTTCAATTGGTCTCTTAACTCAGTAGCATTATCTGTAGCTTTATGCATTGCTGTCATACGAGCCCCATGTTCACTGGCAAAAGAATCACGAACTGCTTTGAATAATTGGGTCTTAAGTGATTTTGGTATCAATTGCTCAACAATCTCTACTTCTGAAGGTTCAAAAATATAATCTGTATTTGAACCCTCATTACCTTCAGAAGGTACTATTGGCAAAAACTGCTCTGCCATAACTATTTGGGTAGCAGCGTTTTTGAATTTGTTGTAGACTAATTCTATTCTATCATAAGAACCATCTTTGAACAATTCCATCAATTCCTCAGCAATAATGGCAACATTCTCAAAAGTCAAATGATTAAAAACATCACTGTGATTCGATACTACCGTTGCATTTTTACTTAGGATATCATTTGATTTTTTTCCGATAGCTACAAAATCAACATGTTTGCCTGCGAAAGATTCATTGGTTAGAGAAGCACATTGCTTGATGATATTCGTATTGAAAGCACCACATAATCCACGATTCGAGGTAATAGCAACTACCAATACCTTATTAACAGGACGATTTTCCGCAAAAGTACTTCCAGAATCAGCATCTAAGCTTGCACTTAAGCTCTGTAATAGCTCTGTAAGTTTATCTGCATAAGGCCGCATTGCAGTAATTGCATCTTGAGCCTTCTTTAACTTCGCAGCAGATACCATTTTCATGGCACTGGTAATCTGCATCGTTGAAGAAACCGATGATATTCTATTACGTATTTCCTTTAAATTGGCCATTCTCTCTAATTAAGAATCAAAAACTTATAACTAACTTCTATACTTTCCGGTTATATCTTTACAAACACTCGTTAATGTATCGGTAACCTGATCTGTTAGTTTTCCTGCTTTAAGCAAATCCAACACATCCCTGTGTTTGGCATTCAAGAACTCAATGAAATCGTTTTCAAATTCTTTTACTTTTTCAACAGGAACATCACGTAACAAGTTCTTGGAACCCGTAAAGATAATTGCAACCTGATCTTCAACAGTAAATGGATCGTTCTGTGCTTGTTTTAAGATCTCAACATTACGACGACCTTTTTCGATAACATTCAAGGTAGCTGCATCCAAGTCTGAACCAAACTTGGCAAAAGCCTCTAATTCCCTAAATTGGGCTTGATCTAGTTTTAACGTCCCTGCTACTTTTTTCATTGATTTCACCTGGGCATTACCCCCAACCCTAGATACAGAGATACCAACGTTAATTGCAGGGCGAACCCCTTGGTTAAATAAATCTTGCTCCAAGAATATCTGTCCGTCTGTAATAGAAATTACGTTTGTTGGTATATAGGCAGATACGTCACCAGCTTGAGTTTCAATAATCGGTAATGCTGTCAAAGAACCACCGCCTTTTACCATTGGTTTTAATGGCTCAGGTAAATCATTCATGTTTTTTGCGATATCATCATCCGCAATAACCTTTGCAGCACGCTCTAACAATCTGGAGTGTAGATAGAAAACATCCCCAGGATAAGCCTCACGTCCTGGTGGTCGTCTCAACAATAATGAGATTTCACGATAGGCAACAGCTTGTTTTGAAAGGTCATCATAAATAATCAATGCCGGTCTACCAGTATCTCTAAAGTATTCCCCTATCGCAGCACCTGCAAATGGAGCATAAACCTGCATTGGTGCAGGATCCGATGCATTAGCAGCTACAATTGTAGTATACGCCAAAGCACCTCTATCTTCAAGAACCTTCGCAATATTCGCAACATTGGAAGCTTTTTGACCAATAGCTACATATA
>CAZYQR010000050.1:0-12425 GCA_964649755.1 uncultured Maribacter sp.
CTCCACAAATTTTCATTCCGATTCCATTATTTCATCCATCAATTAACAACAATCAAAAATGCCCATTTGGGCAAACCTAAAAAAAAACAATCATGACAACACTAGTAAGAATTACAATCGCATTGATTTTGTCCTTATTCTTATCTTCCTGCGGAATTGACATCAATTTCGGGGACTTTGGAAGCGGTAAAAAAGGTAACGGAGTAGTAACCAGTGAAACAAGGGAAGTTACAGGGGATTTTACCGTAGTTTCTGCTTCAGAAGGGCTTGACGTATATGTTACTGACGGAGATGAATTTGAAATCATAGTTGAGGCAGATGAAAACATCATCGATCTTATTGCCACTGATATTAAAAATGACAGATTACGTATCCATGCCGAAGAAAACATAGGAAGAGCTACAAAAAAGGTATATGTTACCTTGCCGGAAATTACGGGCTTGAAAAGTTCAAGCGGTGCACATTTAAGCACTGAGAATACTGTGAAGTCAGATAAATTGGAAATAGATGCCAGTAGTGGTGCCAATGTCAACATTGATATGGAAGTCAGTGAAGTAGACATAGATGCCAGTAGCGGAGCCAATCTAAGTCTTTCTGGGGATGCACAAACCGTATTTGTAGATGCCAGCTCAGGTGCTAATATCAATGCAAAAAAATTGATATCCAAAATTTGCCAGGCAGGAGCTAGTAGCGGAGGAAATGTTTCGGTCAACGTTTCAAAAGATTTAACGGCAGATGCCAGTAGTGGAGGTAATATCTCTTATTCTGGTGAAGCAAAGGTTACCAAAAAGAAGTCGGTTTCAGGGAGCGTTCACAAGAACTAATGGGCTATAAAACATTAAGGGTCATAGGAAAAACAGCACTCGCTTTATCTATGGCCCTTATCATTTCTGCCTGCGGGTCAAACCATAAAAAAGATAAAATCTTGATTATAGTCTCTAATGTTGAAAACATGGGAGACCCGGAAGAGCATTTTGCTGGAAATAATCTATGGGAGGTTGCTCCGCCATATCACATTTTCGTATCGCATGGTTATGATGTTGATTTTATGTCACCTACAGGTGGCGAAGTTCCATTTTCAATGGATCCAATAGGCATCAGCAGTTATACCATAAAATATGAGCGTTTTAATGAAAAGGTCAAGCATTCTTTAAAACCTAGTGAAGTTAACCCAGAAGATTATTGTGCAGTGTTTATTGGAGGCGGTTACGGCCCTCTTTTCGATGTCTCTGAAGATACCAAGATACAAGAGATCATTGCAAATATCTATGAGTCTAATGGTGTTGTGGGAGGTTGTGGTCACGGCCCTGGCGCCTTTGCCAATGTAAAACTTTCCGATGGTTCTTTCATGGTCAGTGGAAAGACGGTGGTTGGATTCCCAAATTCAACCGAAGTGACAAAGGATTGGGCGAAGAAAGGAACCCTGTTACCATATACAGTTGAGGACCAACTACGTAAACATGGAGCCTTGTTCAAAAGCAAAGAAGAATTGAATGATAAAGCTGATGTAATCGTGAACCAACGTATTGTTTCAACCATGTTTTTACCCTCTGCAGCCATAGCAGCAAAAGAAATGATCAACAGTATTGAAAAAAAGAGCTAACAACTAAGAATTATTATATAATAGGATTATCAAACTAACTCATTTAAAAGCCACCGAAATTTCGGTGGCTTTTTCATTTTATTGTACCATGGGTTTATCTATATTAGTATAAACAATTTTTACATGCAGATAAGCTTAAAAAAGTTTACCCTAGCTCTTAAGCATACCTTTAGCATTTCACGTGAATCCTATGATTTTCAGGATACTTTGATTGTAGGGTTATCATTGAATGAACAAACTGGTTATGGCGAAGCCACTTCGAATCCCTATTATAAAATCACCGCCGAAAGCATGATCAAGGAGATTGAAGCAATCAAAACCGAAATCGAATCCTTTGATTTTTCAACTCCAGAAGATTTTCACCAATTTCTATCCAAAAAAGGATTGAGCAATTTTGCAATCTGCGCTTTAGACCTAGCTGGCCATGATCTTTACGGAAAATTATTAGGGAAACCTTTGTATGAAATCTGGGGAACCAACCTGGACCACTACCCTACCACCAATTACACTATTGGAATTGCGGAAATTGATACTATGATTGCAAAAATGAAGGAAAAACCATGGCCTATATATAAGATTAAATTGGGCACCGATAATGATGTTAATATTGTTAAGGAATTACGAAAACATACAGATGCCATTTTTAGAATTGATGCTAATTGTGCTTGGACAGCTAAAGAAACCATAGCAAACGCGCCTCAACTCAAAGATTTGGGTGTAGAATTCTTGGAACAACCCTTAAAAGCTGATGATTGGGAAGGTATGGAGAAGGTTATGCATCACTGCATCTTGCCAGTAATTGCAGATGAAAGTTGTATCGTTGAAAACGATGTCGAGAAATGTGGATTACATTTTAATGGCATTAACATAAAACTTACCAAATGTGGTGGCCTTACACCAGCACTTAGAATGATTAAGAAGGCTAAATCCATGGGACTTAAAGTCATGGTGGGTTGCATGACAGAATCCTCAGTTGGGATTTCGGCCATTGCCCAGTTATTGCCTCAGTTGGATTATGTTGATATGGACGGAGCCATACTTTTAAAAGAGGATATTGCTATTGGCATTCACATTAAAGATGATGGTAGCTTGGTATTCCCAAAATTGGGAGGAAGCGGTATAACCTTAAATTCATGATACATTATATTGATGATTATCCAGGCCGTGAGATTAATGTTCAAGGTAAAAAATACCTATATTTTGGAGGTACTTCATATTTAGGGCTACAAACAGATGAGAAATTCCAAAACGTCTTCATTAAGAATATTAAGAAATTTGGCACCAACTATGGAGCCTCAAGAAAATCGAATGTAAGACTAAAAGTATTTGATAAGGCCGAAACGCTTCTGGCCAGTATTGTGGGATGCGAAGCTGCAGTCACGTTATCATCAGGTTATTTGGCTGGCCAATTTATAGCCCAGAATTTCAACAAACCTGAATTCAAGCTTTTTTACGCCCCAGATACACACTCTGCCTTATATAATAATTACAACAAACCATTTGCAACGTTCAGTTATTTAAATGATTCTATCAGGGATCACATTGCCCAAAATGAAAAAGTGATACCCGTTTTATTTCTAGATTCTATTGATTTTGATGCGTGTAATTACCCAGATTTTGAAGGATTAAAAGACTTGCCATTAGATAAGATTATCTTAATTGCCGATGATTCCCATGGTATTGGTATTATTGGTGAAAATGGGGAAGGTGTATTCAAGACTATAAAAAAATTCAATGCAAAAGAGCTTATTGTTTGTTGCTCTTTGGGTAAAAGTTACGGCATACAGGCAGGAGCTGTTATGGGTACTTCTAAACGTATAAAACAACTAAGCGATACCGCTTTTTTTGGAGGTGCTAGTCCTGCTGCACCTTCCAGTATAGCGACATTTATAGATGCACAACCTATATATCGCTCTAAAAGAAAACAACTACTCTCCAATATAGGATACTTTGATAAATTGGTGGAAAATATTGCAACCTTCAAAAGTATTAATGGGCATCCTGCCTATACCTTTCAAGATGAGCAACTCACCGATTTTCTGGAAAACAATGGCTTTATTCTCACCAATTTCAACTACCCTGAAGAAAGTGCTACCTTAATGAGTCGCATCGTAATTAGTAGTCATCATTTAAAAGATGATATTGGGTATATTTCTGAGTCCATTAATGCATATCATGTAAGATAATCCAAATCGATTATTTGAAATATTTTTATAGCAGAAATTAACAATCTTTGATATTATGATTTTAATTTAATTCTTCGTAACTTTTTTGCATAAATAATTTTTAAAACATATGATTATGAAAAAATTACTTGGCTTGGTTTTTTTAATGCTGATTTTGATCTCTGCGATTGGAATTACCTCTTCAAAACCAGATACAATGCACACTTTAGAAGGCACCTGGGAACTTCAAAGTTTTTATAACTTCGATGGTCAAGCTATTGTTGATACCCTACCAACTGATGAACATTACAGACAGGTTAAAATGTATTACGACGGTAAGATCATGTGGTCACGTTCCACTACCGAGGACACTAAGGACGCCGATGGTAATGACGTTGTAGGTATGTTTGGTTATGGCACCTACAGCATAACGGGTAACGAATTGATAGAGGTTATAGAATATGGGGATACGGGTATGCTTAAAGGCGAGGACTCTTTCCGCACCTTTACTTTTGAACTCTGGCTAGAAGGTGATACTTATAGTCAGATAAATACAGATGAAGAGGGAAATAGAATTTTTTCTGAAAATTATATAAGAGTTGATTAGGTCATACAATTACCAAAAAAAAGCGCTGCAATGCAGCGCTTTTTTTATTTTTAATCTTCTTTTTATGCCACTTCTTCAGGCGATTCAACAGTTGCCAAGTAACGTTCGGCATCCAGAGCAGCCATACAACCGGTACCTGCAGCCGTAACGGCTTGTCTATATTCCTTATCTTGGGAATCACCACAAGCAAAAACTCCAGGTAAATTGGTTTTCGTGGATTTGCCTTTGGTAATGATATAGCCAACTTCATCCATATCAATCTGCCCTTTGAAAATATCGGTGTTGGGTTTGTGCCCAATAGCAATAAAAAGTCCGGTGATGGCAATATCCTCTTTTTCGTTGGTTTGGTTATTGACCATTCTAAGGCCTTCCACTACCTGGTCTCCAAGCACCTCATCAACTTGGGTGTTATATCGCACCTCTAAATTCGGTAAACTATTCACACGATGTTGCATCGCTTTTGATGCTCTCATATAGTCTTTCCGTATCAGCATGGTTACTTTATTACAGATATTCGCCAAATAAGAAGCTTCTTCAGCTGCAGTATCACCACCTCCTACAATTGCAACATCTTGCCCTTTGTAAAAGAAACCATCACAAACAGCGCAGGCAGAAACACCTCCACCCCTTAATCGTTGTTCACTAGGGATATTTAAATATTTAGCGGTAGCTCCTGTTGAAATAATAATAGTTTCGGCCTCAACAGTCTTATCACTGTCAACTGTAACTTTGTGAATACCACCAACTTCTTTACTCAGTTCAACAGCTGTAATCATTCCTATGCGTACCTCGGTTCCAAAGCGTTCTGCTTGTTGTTGTAATTGCACCATCATAGTAGGCCCATCGATACCCTCTGGGTATCCAGGAAAATTATCTACTTCTGTAGTTGTTGTTAATTGTCCGCCAGGTTCCATACCTGTATAAACAACGGGTTTTAGGTCGGCACGAGCTGCGTAAATTGCAGCAGTATAACCTGCAGGACCCGACCCGATAATCAACGTTTTTATTCGTTCTACTTTCTCAGACATAATTCAAATTCTTCAATACTATTTATTAAACAAAAGTAGGATTTTTGTAAAAAACCTTACAGCTAAAGTTATCAAAAGTTATTGTTTACAAATACCTCCATACGTTATAGAAACAAGATATATTTCAAAAGGAATGACAATCATCATATAATAATGCTTGATGTTTTGTTTAATTTTAAAATATATTCCTGAGAACCGATTGATGTATTGGATTATTGCCTTAATAATATACCTGCTTTTAGCCATTGGGATGGTTATTAGGCTTTTGGTCAATGGTATAAAACCAGCTAAAACACTCGCTTGGCTATTAACTATTTTCACGATTCCTGTAGCTGGTATTTTACTTTATTGGATGATTGGAAGAAATCGAAGAAAGTATTCTTGGAAAGACCTAAAGGAAGATAAAGCCATAAAAGATTATTTAAAAAGAATTGAACAAAATCAAGGTGCCCAAAAATCCTTAATTGAAGAATCAGAGGTATTTAATAAATTAACCCGTCTTGTTAAAAAAACTTCTGGTTTAAAACCCACCGCAAATAACAAGGTAGTAATCTTAAAAAATGGTAAGGCTACTTTTGACGCTATTTTTAATGCCCTCGAGACCGCGGATAAATACATATATCTACTTTATTACATCTATGAGGAAGGAGAGCTTGCCGACCGTTTATTCGCATTGTTCAGAAAAAAAATAGCAAACGGGGTAAAGATAAAAATCATATATGATAGCATAGGCAGTTATACACTGAGCAAAAAATATATCAGGGAATTAAAGGCCATTGGCGTTGAGGTATATCCGTTTTTGCCTTTTAAATTCGGTAAATTTTTGTCTTCAGTTAACTACAGGAATCATAGGAAGATAATAATTGTTGACGGGGAAGTTGTATTTACAGGCGGTATTAACATCTCTGATAAATATTTAAAAGGAGATTTGATCTTAGGAAAATGGCACGATATGCATTTACAATTAAAAGGAGCTTCTGTGTTAGACCTACAAGTGGTCTTCGCTATAGATTGGTTCTTGGTATCGGGAGATAAATCCGAATTGGAGGATGAACTACCAATACAATCAAAACATATTGGAAATAAAATTGTCCAAATAGTCTACGGTGGGCCAGATGATTACTTTTCCCCGATTGGTCAGACCTATTTTTCATTAATTAACAACGCGAAAAAATACATTTACATCACCAACCCTTATGTGATTCCGGGAACTGCCATACTCAGAGCGCTTGAAGTTGCTGCAAATAGCGGTGTTGATGTGCGATTATTGGTTTCGGCCAAGGCAGATAGTGTTTTGGTCAAATGGAGTGTAAGGTCCTATTTTGAATCATTGTTAAAGGCAGGAGTGAAAATTTATCAGTTTCCAGACGGATTTTTACACAGTAAAATTATTGTTTCTGACGATGAAATCGTTTCTATAGGCACTGCAAATATGGATATTCGAAGCTTTGAACAGAATTATGAAGTGAATGCCCTGGTCTATGACACCAAAACTGCCATAATGTTAAGGCAGGAATTCTTAAATGAGATTGAACATAGTATTGTCATGGAATATGAAACCTTTAAAAACAGGCCCTATTTAGATAAGCTAAAAGAAGGTTTTGCCAAAGTTTTTAGTCCTTTGTTATAGAACCAAGGTTTCATACCCCAATTCGTTTTTGCAAGTTTCCCCTTTAGACCAACAATCCAAATTATTGAAAGTTATTTCAGCGATATTGTTCAAGGCTTCTTTGGTAACATATGCCTGATGTGGCGTAATCAATACATTTTCTTGGGAAAGCAAGGTTTTTAAATTCTCATCAGAGATTCCATGATCAGAATTGTCCTTAAAGAATATTCCTTTCTCTTTCTCATAAACATCTGCGGCATAACCAGCTATCCTATTACCCATCAAGGCTTTGATCAAGGCTTTTGTATCTACAATTGCCCCACGTGCTGTATTAATCAATAGTACATCTGGCTTCATTAATGAAAATGCTGTTTCGGATACCATATAATGGGTTTCCCTGGTCAATGGTACATTTAGACTAATAATATCAGATTGCTTATATAGCTGTTCCAAATCAACATATTTTACTCCGTATCTTTCAACAAGCTTTTTATTAGGTATTAAATCATGGCCAAGAATCTTACATCCAAAACCGTTCATTATCTTAATTACCACAGAACCAATTCGTCCTGTTCCAATGATGCCAAAGGTCTTATTCACCAAATCAAAACCTAAAAGTTTTTTCTGTTCAAAGTTATATGAACGCACTTGCCGATCGGCTAAGTGAATTTTTCGATTCATGGTCATTAACAATGCCACTGTATGCTCGGCAATGGCGTTGGGTGAATAATCTGGGGCATTAGCTACTTTAAGCCCAAAGCGTTTTGCCGCCTTAATTTGGATATTATTATAGCCAGCAGATCTTAGTGTGATATATTTTACCCCTAAATCCCTCAACTTTTCCAAAACCACAAGACAAGCATCATCACCAGATAAAATACTTATCGCCTCGAAACCAGCAGCCTTTATTGCCGTATTGGTATCAAGCGCGTCCGGAATATACTTTACTTTATAACGTTCGCAATTCGCCTTTTTTAGAAAGGGTATTTCAAAATCTTTAGCACTATAAACTAGTAACTTCATTTTTAGCTTCTTTTCTGAAAATAAGGTCTTGTTCCTCCATCGCCATAATCACCAATTTCACATAGTCATTAATGGTTTTTTTAACATCGATTGGATCGGTAATATCAATTGAACCCCTCCAGATTAATTCGCGTTCTTTACCTTCACAAATGCAGTATAATGAGGTTTCTGCGTGGTAAATGGTAAAGTCATCGTAATACTCTGAGTCGTAATAAATGTTTTGATGACTTAGATAGTCATCTTCAAAACCACCGTAGTACCTATCCAAATTATCTATGGATCTTCTATAATTCTCCACATTCTCAATACCTATAACTTTAGTGAACAAAATGGCATCAAAATCCTTATCCAATAATTGTTGTTCAACATCTGCCAATTCTTGTTCAGACCTTTCTGCTGATGTAAATTCAACATCGAACAAATCCAAACTTCTCATAGACTCCACTCCTCTTTGCTTAAATTCTTTGTGTAATTTGGTTTCATAATCATCCCTGGCATCCTCGTCTTGGGCCATACCAACAATCAATACCTTATTCGCGTCGAAAATTACGATATCGGGATTTTTCCAGTTTTCCACCAATTCGGCAGATGAACAGCCCATCAATGCAATCAATACTAATATGCTCAACTTTTTCATGGTCCTAATTTTATATTAAACTTCAGTTCAATAATCTTTTTTGTTTTTCCTTCTTCATTATTTTAGATATCATTTGGAACAAACTACCCTTCAACTTTCGATATTCACTCAAGTAAGTATCAATGGTGAAAATCAAATCCCTATGCGTTTCAGTGTAGGCTTTTTCCATTTTGGGTTGATCAACATCATCAAGCATTATTGATAGTTGGTTTTCGTGAACGCGCACTTTTTTTAGTAATAAATCAAGAGCTAATTCAGAGTTAGAAATTGCCGTTATTAGTTTTCTACTTTCTTCGAATAATCCCAAACTAGTAATCTGTAAGGTGAAAGATCTAATCAAATCGTTAAGGAATAATTTTTCGTCTTTTATGAATTTCATTTCGGAAATCCACTCAAGGGATGTCTGATGCATTTCTTCAGGGCTTTTCCATTCCAAATACCTATAAATTTGTTTTTTAGTTTCCATTTTTTATAACTTTTAAAGGTTAATAATCATATAGATCAAGAGGTTCTTCCACATTGGAAGTACTAAAATATCTTATTCTAAAATTATTTCTTTTTTACCTCTTTAAGAATGATTTAAATCAGGCTTTATGAATGTTAATAGGATTTTCGATGAACCTGCACTTCTAAATTTCAACACTGCATGTAAAAACTATATGATGATAATCATTAGGAATCAACTTTTTTAACTGTATTTTTGGATTTGATTTAGACCCTTATTTCAATGACTATCGATGATTACCGGCATGTTTTGGGGTTATATCCTAATATTTGGTTTCTAATATTACCAAGTGCTTTAGCATGATAAAAAAGACTTTGAATACTATAATTGTTGAAGACTCTGAAACCCAACGGACAGTATTCACCAAATTGGTGGAAGAACATTCCAATTTAAATTTATTGGGGGATTATAGCAATGGAATCCTAGCCTTGAACAGTATTCGTAAGAACAAAGTAGATTTGATTTTGTTGGATATTGAGATGCCAATTGTTAGTGGTTTCGATCTTTTGGAATCCTTGGAAGAGCCTCCTATGATTATCCTGATTTCAAACAAAGCTGATTATGCATTGAAGGCTTTCGATTACGATATTATAGACTATTTACAGAAACCAGTTAAAAAAGCCCGTTTTAATACAGCTATTGAGCGTGCCTTGACCAAACAAAACAATTTAACAAGCCATAAAGAAGAAGAGGATTTTGTTTATGTTAACGTAAATCTTCAAAAAAAGAAGATCTGCCTAAGTTCAATTAAATGGATTCAAGCTTTTGGTGATTATATTAAATTAGTTACAAAAGAAGGTGATTTTTTAGTGCTATCGACTATGAAAGCATTTTTAAACAGAATGCCTGATAATCAATTCGTTAGAATACACAAATCATTCATCGTTAATGTAAACAAAGTGGACAATTGGAGTGCCAATAAGGTCGAGATAGATGGTACGAAATTACCAATGAGCAGATCAAGAAAAGATGAATTGGAAAAGATTTTAATAACTGCCTAGTTTCTTCATTTTACTGCATTGCTCATTTATGGGGTTTTCTTCGTTTTAGAATACCGCCCGCATATTGAAAGATCTCAGATTTGAGGTTTTGAAAATTTTCCAAACAACTTACTGACTCCGCTTTTGTTATTTCATGCTTTTGATAATATGCGTTGTCACAGGCGGTATCAGTACATTGAATCATTCCGCCCAATTCTTTTTCATGTTTGGCAATCATTTGACAAATCTCTTGTCTATTAACACTCATTTTTTTTAATCTGGTTTGATAGTCTTGTAAACGCTCAAATAAGTTTGGAGTATTTGGCTCAAAAATGTAGGAGTTAAGTAAATGATCTATAAATGTAAGTTCATCTTGCATCAAGTACAAATGTGACTTCCATTGTTGGAAATCTGCATGTAGTTCCTCAATTTTTTTAGTTTGATCCGCTATTGTAAATTTGCTTTTGGTAACCATGCCCCTTGAATTTGTATAAAGCTATCAATGACTTTTTTGCCTGCCAATGATAAATATCAGTCCATAAATCAAACAATTAACTCTACTTGTTCATAAAGTTTTGGAATATGTACATGCCAACTGAATTCATCGGTTATTTTACTACGAAAAGCATCTAAAGCAGTTGGTTCGCCATGCACCAAAAAAACCTGTTCTGGTACATTCTTTATTTTGGTAAGCCAATGCATTAATTCTGATTGGTCGGCATGTGCTGAAAGGCTTTCTAAATGTACAATTTCGGCTTTTACCGGATAATACTTGCCAAACAGCTTTAATTCATGGGCGCCTTCCAAAAGCCGTCTACCTCGCGTTCCTTCAGCCTGGTAGCCCACAATAAGAACTGTTGTACTTGCAACATCAATCAATTGTTTCAAATAGGTGAGTACTCTTCCACCTGTTACCATACCACTACCCGCAATTACTATTTTTGGCCTAGGGTCATCAATGGTTTCCCAAGTCTCTTTATAAGAACTGATAATTGTGACATGCTCGCACATAGCATGATATTCTTTTAAGGACAGTTTATGCCATTGCGGAAATTGTTCAAATACTGACAATACATTATTCCCCATAGGGCTATCTATAAAAATCGGAATGTTTGGGATTTTATTTTTTTTATAGAGCAGCCATAATTGATACATTAAGGACTGTAATCGCTCCACTGCAAAAGAGGGAATGATAAGATTGCCCCTTTCAGTTATGGTCTTCCTGACCAATTTAATCAATAGACCCTCAACGTCTTCCCCTGGATGGTTTTTATTCCCATAGGTGCTTTCCATAAAAAGGTAATCGGCCCATTTTGGACTTTCTGGTGGTGATAAAAGCAAATCTTCTTGGCGACCCACATCCCCCGAGAAAACAAATCGTTTTTCAAAAATGTCCAATTCTATGAAAGTGGCACCAATGATATGACCGTTGTATTTACATCGAAATTTAATGCTGGGTGAAATTGAAACCCATTCATCTTTTTCTATAGACTCAAACAAGTCTATGGCTTTTTTTGCATCTTCTACAGTATAAAAAGGTAGTGCTGGCTTATGCTTGCTATAACCCTCTTTATTAGCCTTTTCAGCCTCTTCCTCATGAATTTTAGCACTATCTTTTAAAATAATCTCAGTAATTCTTAAAGTCGGCAATGTTCCCAATATTTTGCCCTTAAACCCTTCTTTTACTAATCTAGGTAAATAGCCGGTATGATCCAAATGACCGTGGGTAAGTAATACAACATCAATTTTACTAACGTCAATGGGCAAGGGCATCCAATTAAATTGTCGAAGTTCTTTTAATCCTTGAAACATGCCACAATCTACCAATAGATTAAGCTCCGAAGTTTCCAAATAGAACTTGGAACCAGTAACCGTACCTGATGCTCCCAAAAATTGGATTTTAACGGTATTCATATTGCTCAACAGTTACATAATTGACGAAGTTCTTTCATTATTTTTTCCTTTCTTGGTTCAGAAACTTCCAAATGGTCAAGAAAAAAACTATCGTTCAATAATTGCCGGCATAGTACAACATCCCTACTCAATAAAAAATGCTTTTCGCGACTACTCAACAACGTAGATACGGTAATGGGGTACAGTCCCAATCTATCAACCCGGTCCTTTAAACCATCACCTTTGGGAATGTCCCAGCTCAATAAATATAAGCCTACACATTTACCATATGCTAATGCATCTTCGGTAAAACGTGTATTGGTAACCACCCAACCCTTATCCATTGCAATTGAATTGTTCTTTTTATTTTCCCAA
>CAZYQR010000051.1:0-12342 GCA_964649755.1 uncultured Maribacter sp.
TAAAGAAAGCATTGTCTTTTACTACAAAAAGAAACAAAGCTAAATTGGCTTAATAAGTTTTCAATTTGCTATTTGGCCCCATTCTGGGTAAACCCCTTCAACAATATCAAATATCAAAGTTCCAAAATAATAGGTGATAATAGAAACTATTACTATCCCTATGAGGTTCAAAACAAAACCTGTTTTGGCCATTTGGATGACCGTAATCCTTTTACTACCAAAAATAATGGCATTTGGCGGTGTTGCCACAGGGAGCATAAAAGCCAATGAACCGGCTATAGTGGCGGGTAGCATCAATAATAGTGGATTGGTATCTATACTTACCGCGAGTCCGGCAAGAATAGGTAATAGGGTTTCGACCGTTGCGGTATTAGAGGTGATTTCTGTTAAAAAGGTAATCAAAAAGCAAATACATATAATGAGAAGTAATGGATGCATACCGCTCAACCATGCCAATTGCTCTCCAAACCATAATGATAATCCAGATTCCTTGAAACCACTTGCCAAGGCGAAACCACCACCAAATAATAATATAATTTCCCATGGAATTTCCTCCGCCGCTTTCCAGTCCATTAAAAAAGTACCCGGTTGTGATTTTGAAGGAATGATAAAAAGAAGTACGGCAATAAAGATGGCAACAGTACCATCATTAAAAAATTGGGGTTCATTAAAGATATTAGACCAACCTGGAATCCTGAATGACCCCACCATAATGTCGGCCCTGAAAAACCATAATACGGCCAGTGCCACAAATGCCACTAACAAGACTTTTTCCTCAAAATTCTTTTTCCCCAATTCTTGATATTCACTCAATATTTCGTTACGACTAAGGCTTTTCCAATTTCCCTTCTTTTTCACAAAAATGAAGTACAAATAACCAAATAAAACAAAGAATAAAATCAATGATATGGGAAAGGCATAAAAAAACCAGGCCGCAAAGGATATTTCAGGTGCATTGGGAAAATATATATAAAAAATACGGGCAAACGAAAGATTGGGTGGCGTGCCTACCAAGGTGGCGATTCCACCAATTGATGCGCTATAGGCAATACTAAGTAGTAGTCCTATCGAGAAATGGCGCACAAGAGCTTTGCTATTGATTTCTTCAAGCTTCGTGATTATGGATAATAAGATAGGTACCATTAACATTGCTGTCGCGGTATTTGATATCCACATTGAAAGAAATGCTGTGGCAAACATGAACCCGAGTAATATTCTGCTTGGACTGCTCCCGATAACACTAAGAATTTTCAATGCTATTCGTTTGTGCAAGGCCCACTTTTGAATAGCTAGCGCCACTAGGAACCCCCCAATAAATAGAAATATAACATGGTTAAAATAGGTTGCAGATACCTCTCGGCCGTTCATAATACCAAGAGCGGGGAAGAGTACAATGGGCAATAGAGAGGTGATAGCTAATGGTACAATCTCGGTGACCCACCAGATGGCCATGATTATAGCAACGGCGAGTGTATAGGTGAGGGCCGGATTATTGGCATCGAGTTCAACGAAAAGAATAAGGTACAGGGCTATTAGTGGCGCAAGAATGAACAAGGCATATCGTGCTGTTTTGCCAGGGTTTTCACTTATATATTTTCTTCCGGTTGGCATTGGTACCTTTTTTTTGGTTTTGCCCTTTTCTTTCTGAAGGATACATTTTGAAAACGGAGGCTTATAGGGTGTTTGAAATCCTAGTTATTATTGCCAAAATGCACTTATATGGTTTTCATAGAAGAAACGGTATTTTAAAATTACCGATAAAATGTAAAATAGCTGTAAAAACTGGGTTCTTAATATTGCAAAGACCAAAATAATTCAAAAATCACACTGAAATAACGCCATTGAATACCGACAAAATACAAATACAATCGGTGAGGTGAAATGGCCATAAAATATTTCACCGAACATTTTATGCACTTTATCCAAACTTTTCCCAATAACCGAAAAATAAGGGGTTTTCAGCGATTTTCAACCTATACCTGCTTACATCTGGGGTTATCTTTATATAACAAGACCCCAAGTCATGAAAGCCATTTTAACCTTAATTTTTGTTCTTTTTTTCGGTCTAACTGCGTTCGCGCAAAACACCAATACCAATGATACAATGGAACCTATTAAAATGGGTATTGTTTTGGATAGTGGGGTTATCACTACTAACGATACTAAAGAAGTTAAGATTGATACAGAAAAAAGCGTTGCGCGTTTATACAAATTCAAAAACTCACGTGTAAAGAAAGCTTTGGCATTCACAACAAAAAAAGATAAACCAAAATTGGCTTAATAGTATAGCAAACCAACGCTTCCCCAAGCGTTCTCTAAAACCTACTTATTATGATACTTTTTATTCTATTGATTCCCGTTGCTTTATTCATTGTTAATGGTATTGTTTTTCCTAAAACAAAAGGTTTTTTACAACCTATTAAAGTACCAGTACAGAAATAAAGCTTTTAAATAAAAACAACAACTCCCTTTCTTGTTAGAGTAAGGGAGTTATTATATTTAAAGTTTCAAGATGTTACTCCTTGATTCCCGGTTGTAAAATCTTATAATTCGATTTTTTCTTTTCGGTAGCGACCATAACCTTTACCTCCTTTAATAGAGCCTTGGCATCATAGATGATTCCGTCTTTTATAGTGTACTTAACACCACCTACACGAACAACTTCATTGTCTTCAGTCAATTTAACCGCGCCAGTACCATATAATACTTTCAAATTTTTAAGAGGATTTTCTTCAACAACAACAAAATCGGCCAATTTACCTACAGATACGCTACCAATTTTATCGGCCATACCCAAAGCTTCAGCTCCATTTAAGGTAGCAGAACGAATAATCTCCATCGGATGGAAACCTGCTTCGCGCAACAACTCCAATTCGCGTATATAAGCAAAACCGTATAATTGAAAAATAAACCCTGAATCCGAACCAGTGGTAACTCTACCACCACGGTTTTTATATTCATTTACAAAGGTCATCCAAAGTTTATAGTTCTCTCTCCAAGCCACTTCTTGCTCTGTGCCCCAATCATGCCAATACGAACCATGTGATATTTTACTGGGCTGGTAAAAATCCCATAGCGATGGTAGTGTGTAATCTTCATGCCATTCGGCACGTCTCGCTCGATGCAGATCACGACTGGCTTCATAGATATTGAATGTAGGGTCAAGTGTAAAATCCAACGCTAAAAGCTCATCCATTACCGCATTCCAGTGCTCGGAATAGGGTTTTGCAGCTTGTTTCCATAAGCGACCTGCCTCTTCAAATCTATGCTGTTCGTTATTATAATTATAATCCAGCGGATAGTCCTGAACAGTTCTATCTTCAAATAATGCTTCCGGTAAACCATACCAATGTTCCATCGTTGTCAATCCTGCGCGGGCAGAGTGGAGTACGTTCCATCTTGCAACATTCAACTGTGCGTGATGGCAGGATGAATGTAAACCTAATTTTTTATTTTCATCCAATGCGGCTGACATGATTTCCGGTGGTGCACCAAGGAATTTAATGCCATCGGCTCCTTTCTTGGCATTTTCCCTAACCCACGCTCGAGCCAATTCTGGGGTGCTAAGCGGTTTGTCGCTTCCTGTTCCAAAAAAAGTATGGGTGATAATTCGTGGCGCTACTATTTCGTGGTTATCCCCTTTTTTCCTTAAATCCAAAGTCCATTCAATACCTGGTCCGCCAACTTCTCTAACCGTGGTAACACCATGAGCCATCCATAATTTAAAAACATACTCAGGACCTGCACCTTGAGATTTCCCACCAATATGTGCGTGCATATCAACGAACCCGGGCAATAAGTACATTCCCGTACAATCCAACTCCTTGCCCCCTGGTTTTAATTGTGGTCTACTGGAATCTTTGATGGCGACCCCAGGGTAACCAACTACTTCGATTTTCTTGATAATATTGTTCTCGACTACAATATCTATTGGACCTTGTGGTGGAGCTCCATTACCATTGATGAGCATTACCCCACGAATAATCAATTGGGAGTGAGGACCATCGCCTGAAGCGCTTTGAGCCACACAATTTAAGCTCCATAAGAGAATGGAAGCTAATAGAATGTTTACTTTTTTCATTTATTGTCTTGTATTTGTAGTTCAAATTGCGTTGATCAATCTCTAGAAGGAACGCTGATTTTATCACCTAAAAACAAGGCATTTAAAAATAGACGGTTTGTGCCGTACCAGGATCCCCTAAAATTAGGATTGTCCGCAAATAATATTACCCTGCCACTGCCAACTTTACTCACTACGAGTGAAGCTGATGGTTTCAGGTTTTCTTCCATATTCTTCTTGGTGATAAATCCGTCTATATGCGGATTTGCAGCATATTTGCCGACAGTGGCGTATTCATTTTTACTTGGCGCCATCCATACTGTATTGTTTTTATAAACAGGAATAGCGTTGTCATGATAACCAAAGGCTAGGGGATGGGTAGTATCAATATCTACCTTAAGAATTACACCGCCAACACCTTCCTTACCTAGATTTTCACGGGCATCGCCAAAGGGTTTACGAATGATTGCGGCAGTAGTATCTTTTTCAGGTTTAGTCAATTTTTCTTTCACCAATTTCTTCTCTATGGCCCATTTTGTAGCCGTACCAATGGTAATCAACGTATTGCCTTTACTTACCCAAGCTTTGATTTTTGCCAACTGTTTTTCAGTAAAGCTATAGCGACCTGAGACCATTACCAAGGTTTTGTATTTGTCCAAGTTCGCCTTTTTAAAATTTCGCATGGGTATTTTGGTAATTGGCATGTGCATACGGGTATCCAATAAATGCCAAACTTCACCAGCTTCGTATGAACGTACGCCATCACCAATAAGCATTGCTGCTTTTGGTTTTTTCAAAGCTGACACATAGCTACTTCCCAGATCTATTCCTTTTAAACTATATCCAGAATTGACTGCGAACATGGGAACTTGATATTTATTCTGAGCCTTTTGAAGCAGTTGATGTACAGTATTGGCATCTTTCTTCTGCAGACTTACTGGAATGACCAAAGCACCATAATTGAATGATTTGGATTCTGACCCCACCTTTGCGGTAAACGGTTTGAAAGAGGAAGAGACCGTTAAACCGTTCGTTTGAAGGAAATTAAGTACAGCAGGAGCGTTATAATCATCCCAATCAATGATGTAGGCATAGTTTGATTTTTGTACGGGAGAAACACTGACCAAGTTATCGGTAGTTGTGATTTTATCCTCCATAATCACTGATGTCACAGCGCTATATTTCATATTATAAAAATTCCCTAAAGACCATGCAGAAGCATCATAATAAACACTATCACGATATTTTGAATAGGTCTCGAACATCGTTTGTACCATTCTGTATTGCGGCTGTTTTGTTGGTACAACGAATTTATTGCCCGACTTATACACATCGATTTTATGTAATAACAATTTATCAATGAAGGCCTTGTTTCGATTTTGGTCATATGCATCACCAAAAGTGTAACCTTTGATCTTACTCTTGATAGCTTTGGAAATTGCACTCTTAAAGAAGTCTTGCTGGTATTTTCGCATATAAGCCTTGTTCTTGACAGCGGTTTTTACCGTTGTAATACTTGAGGTAAATTGATTGCGAATTGTGAACGGAAATGTAATCTCGCCAAAGGCAGTAGTCTGTTTATGCCCTCTAGAACTCGCCTGTTCAAACAATAATCCCAACCCGCCTTGTAAATCAGGATAGGAAGACCCATAGCCGGGATATGTGCCGTCAAAAACTTCCTTGGTAAAATAAAAACTACCAATACTATCAAGCGCTTTGGCAAATTGTGCCCCGAACATATCGTTGAGGTCTTCATAATTTTCCTTTGGCATTAGCGGGTCCAGTGAACCGTTGGTTTTCATAGGTTCAAAGAAATAGGAACTTTGTGAGCCCATTTCATGAAAATCGGTAACCACATTGGGGTACCATTCATGGTACCAGGTTAATTTTCCTCTACTTTCAGGATTTATCCCCAAAAGCCAATCACGGTTAAGGTCAAACCAATAATGATTCGTACGCCCACCTGGCCAATATTCATTATGCTCTGCATCTTGGGGGTCTGCCACAAGTGGATTTCCCTGATAAACATTCGCATATTGGGTGTGGCGATCACGGCCATCTGGATTAATCGTTGGATCTACAAAAATCACAGCATTTTTTAAATATCCCAAAATTTCTGGATTGTTAGAGGCTGCAAAGGTATAGGCCGTTAACAAAGCGGCTTCCGAGCTCGAAGGCTCATTACCATGCACATTATATGCCAGGTTGACGAAAATAGGAACATCACCATAGTTTAAGGCATTACCATTGGGATCTGTAAATGCCAAATGTTGTTGTTTCAGATTATCAAGATTAGATTGATTTTCTGGACTTGTAATTGTCAGTATTACCAATTTTCGACCTTCATGGGTTTTGCCATAATAATGAATAGAGGCCCTGTCTGATACTTCAGCAAGTTTTTCCAAATAGGAAACAATTAAATCGTGACGTGTATGGTGTTCGCCAATACCATACCCTAAGAATTGTTCCGGTGAAGGAATATCGGCATTAAATGGATGGAATTTTTTGATAAAATAGTCTTGGCCGTAAAGTGTTGAACCACAAAACAGCACTAAAAGGAGTAATCTTTTAAGCATGGAAGGTTTTTTTGAATTAGTCGCCTAAATATAAGGAATAATACTAGAACTTTGTGCCCTCCACGATGAGCGATTATTTGAGCTTGAATCAAGTTGAAAACCAGCTGCTAAGCTACCGAGTGAAATTGCTGCCCGACCTCTGAGAATTTTATAATATAGTTGGTGCCTTTTTTAGTAGAATCCTTGCTTATTGTTCCTCTTAATTGGCGCGCCAGATTATGAATTAATTTTAAACCGAGTGATTTGGTCGTTTTGTGGTCAATAGAATCTGGATAGCCAACACCATTATCCCCAATATACAGAACATAATCATGGTTCTTACCTTGTCTAATAGCGATGCTGATTTCACCTTCATTCTCATCGGTAATACCATATTTCAAAGCATTTGTAATCGCCTCATTAATTAAAAGACCTAAAGGAATAGCAGTATCAATGCCCAATTTTATATCAGGAATGTCAATATTCAGTTTTACTTTGTTTTCTGCCCCTTTTATCGAGCGGATAAGGAACTCACTCAATTCCTGTACATAGGTTTTGTATTCAATTTTAGAAAGATCGTCACGCATATAGAGCATTTCATGTACCATTGCCATTGAGATTACCCTGTTTTGGCTACTCTTGATCAAACTTTTCATTTTCTTATTTTCAATACTTCTAGATTGAAGGCTCAAAAGGCTTGAAACTGTTTGTAGATTGTTTTTTACCCTATGATGAACTTCGCGAAGTAAAGTCTCCTTCTCATTGATTCGCTTTTCTATTTCGTTACGCGATTTGTAGAGGTTGTGATGGGCCTTTAAGAGGTTTTTCCCCAAAACGCCGCCCAAAAGATAAACCGAAAAAAGAACACTTAGAAAGCTAAAAAGGCTACGTGATGTTTCGGGTACCAAGTTGGCTGCAATATTATATTCAGGAAGACTTTCAATATATAACAAGCATATTATCAGCATATTAATATATAAATATGTTTTACCGTATGCCTTGGTAGTGACATAACCCGTGAATACGATAAGTGCCAATACAAAAATAAAGGGACTATTGATACCTCCACTATATAAGGTTATTACTGTAGCGCTTACAAGAGCTACTATTGACGTTATATTGTATGTTAAGGTTAAATTCTTATGCGATTTAAAAAGAAGGGTATTTATTAGATTTAAAACTCCAAATCCAAAAAACACATAGGGTAGTATTTCATTTATTTTTAGAATGTACAAACAAAGAAACCCTAGGATAATTGCAAATATTGAGGAGAAATAATTGACCCTCAGTGTTAATTTGACTTTATCTCTTAAGTGATATTCGTCTTTGACGGGCGTTTTCATGGTTAAATGTTTAATGCTCATTAGTAGAGAGCCAACGCTTGGTTTTGGAAGTGAATTCCTTAAAAACAAGGTTAATTATGGTAAATCTAAATATGTTTTACAATTAAATCAACATCAATTCATGAAATATGTTGGTTTTATTCATTTTTAAAAGCCTTGTTCTTTTAAAGAACTTGAATTTAAAGAAAAAAAAATGGCGACCTAAAGGTCACCATTTTCAATTTTGGAATTGAAATTCCTAGTCTTCGGTCAAAACCCATTCCCCTTTATCTATAAGTGGCTCAGCTTGTTTGAATTTGACTGTTTTGCTTTCACCAGACATGATATTCTTTATGGTAACACGTTCATTGCGTCCTATTTTTGGTCGTTCACGAACAATTGTTTCCGTAATTTGAGGACGTTGCCCTTGGGTTTGTCCTGCAGCTCTATTTCGAGCAGCCAATTCATCATTATTGGGAATTTCGGCCTTACTAGTCTGTAAATTCTCTTTTGGTCTTTTTACTTCACGAGCATTTTGAATCTCATTCGGATTCTCAGTTGGCAATTCCCCCTTGAACAAGAATGAAACCACCTCTTTATTCACTCTGTCTATCATACTTTTGAAAAGTTCAAAAGCCTCGAATTTATAGATTAATAAGGGGTCTTTTTGTTCGTGTACCGCCAATTGTACTGATTGCTTTAATTCATCCATTTTACGTAAATGGGTTTTCCAAGAATCATCGATTATTGCGAGTGTAATATTCTTCTCAAAATCGGTCACCAATTGGGTTCCATTAGAATCATAAGCATCCTTGAGGTTTGTCACCACATTTAAGGTCTTTATTCCATCTGTAAAAGGAACTACAATGCGCTCAAATTTATTGGAGTTATCCTCATATACCTTTTTAATTACAGGAAAAGCAGTAGCCGCATTACGCTCTATCTTTTCTCGGTAATGTTCATAAGCTAGTTTATATATTGTATTTGAAATATCCTGAACAGGTAATTTCTCGAACTCTGCTTCGGTAATCGGAGAAGTGATTGAGAAATACTTTATCAATTCAAATTCAAAATTCTTGTAATCTGAAGCAGCTTTGTTGGTATCTGTGATAACCTCACAGGTATCATACACCATATTGGCAATATCAACCTTCAATCGTTCACCCTGCAATGCATGACGTCTTCGCCTATAAACTACCTCCCGCTGCGCATTCATTACATCATCATATTCCAACAAACGTTTACGAACTCCAAAGTTATTTTCCTCCACCTTTTTCTGAGCACGTTCTATTGATTTTGTCATCATGGAATGTTGGATAACCTCACCCTCTTCCAAGCCCATTTTATCCATCATCTTGGCTACTCGGTCCGAACCGAATAAGCGCATAAGGTTATCTTCCAGCGAAACGTAAAATTGTGAACTTCCTGGATCACCTTGACGCCCGGCACGACCTCTTAACTGCCTATCTACACGTCTTGAATCGTGACGTTCTGTACCAACAATCGCTAAACCACCTGCTTTTTTCACTTCATCAGACAATTTAATATCGGTACCACGGCCTGCCATGTTGGTTGCAATTGTAACCACACCCGCATAACCAGCTTCAGCAACTACATCGGCCTCCTTTTTGTGCAACTTGGCATTCAAAACATTGTGCGGTACTTTACGAATGTTCAACATTCGGGACAATAATTCTGAAATCTCTACCGAAGTAGTACCGATAAGCACGGGTCTTCCGGCATGAGAGAGTTTCGTTACTTCGTCTATTACAGCATTATATTTTTCTCGCTTTGTTTTGTAAATCAAGTCATTTCTATCATCACGTACAAGTGGCCTGTTCGTTGGAATTTCCATTACATCCAACTTATAAATTTCCCAGAATTCGCCAGCTTCGGTGATGGCGGTACCGGTCATACCAGCCAGTTTTTTGTACATTCTAAAGTAGTTCTGTAGCGTAACTGTGGCAAAAGTTTGGGTCAATGCTTCAATCTTCACATTTTCCTTGGCTTCGATAGCTTGGTGCAATCCGTCTGAATAACGACGCCCATCCATAATACGACCAGTTTGTTCATCAACAATCATCACCTTATTTTCAATGACCACATATTCCACATCCTTTTCAAAGAGTGTATATGCTTTAAGTAATTGACTCATGGTATGAATACGCTCACTCTTAATGGTGAAGTCCTTGAAAAGTTCTTCTTTGAGTTCCGCTTCTTTTTCAATTTCAAAACCTTGGTTTTCGATCTTGGCGATTTCGCCACCAATATCGGGCATTACGAAGAAATCCCTGTTTTGTTCCCCTGAAATATAATCGACACCTTTATCGGTCAATTCAATTTGATTATTCTTTTCATCAATAACGAACAGAAGATCCTCATCTACTTTCGGCATCTCCCTATTATTGTCTTGCATGTAGAAATTCTCTGTCTTCTGAAGCAATTGTTTTACGCCTTCTTCACTTAAAAATTTTATAAGTGCTTTATTTTTGGGCAAGCCACGATAAACACGAAGTAATAAAAATCCCCCTTCTTTGGTATCACCAGCTGCAATGGCCTTTTTAGCTTCAGCTAAAACTCCTGTTAAATGTTGTCTTTGTCTCTGGACAATATCACCTACCTTGGGTTTAAGCTCATTGAATTCATGACGATCGCCTTCTGGTACGGGACCCGAAATAATCAGTGGCGTACGGGCATCATCGACCAATACAGAATCGACCTCATCGACAATGGAATAATGATGTGGCCTTTGTACCAAATCTTTTGGCGTGTGTGCCATATTATCACGTAGGTAGTCAAAACCAAACTCGTTATTCGTACCATACGTGATATCTGCATTATACGCAGCTCTACGACCTTCAGAATTAGGCTTGTGATGGTCTATACAATCAACTGATAGCCCATGGAATTCAAAAATTGGTGCCATCCAGGCACTATCCCTTTTGGCAAGATAATCGTTAACGGTCACCAAGTGTGCACCATGGCCTGAAAGCGCATTTAGATACATGGGAAGTGTAGCAACCAATGTTTTACCTTCACCAGTCTGCATCTCAGCAATTTTACCTTGATGTAATGCTATACCACCAATCAACTGCACATCGTAATGCACCATATCCCAGGTTACTTCTTTACCTGCAGCATCCCATGAATTTTGCCAAATGGCCTTGTCCCCATCCAAAGAAACATATTCTTTATCGCCAGAAAGTTTTCTGTCGAATTCCGTGGCTGAAACTATAAGTGTTTTGTTGGCAACGAATCTTTTTGCCGTTTCTTTAACCACCGCAAAAGCTTCAGGTAGTATATCATTCAATGTATCTTCCGAAATTTTATAAGCTTCTTCTTTAAGCTTGTCAATCTCAGCATAAATATCCTCATTCTTGTCAATATCAATAGAGGCATGCACCTGCTCAGTTAATGCTGTAATCTTATCATTTAAATCTTGGCAGTCCGCTTTTATCCTTTCTTTAAATTCTGTTGTTTTAGCACGAATTTCGTCTATGGTCAAACCATCTATGGCCGTTTCAAATGATTTTATTTTATCGAGGATAGGCTGTAACTCCTTTACATCTTTTTTTGATTTGTCTCCTACAAACGCCTTGAGCACCGAATTTAAAAAACTCATATTTTCTAATATTATATTGAAAGTTGCCCGAACATGGTTCTTTGAACTTTTTAGACTTTTATTAATGTACCTTAATACCAATTTAATTTATTATTAAACTGGTCTAAAAGGACAATGCCTGCATAGAGCAAAAGGTATTCCAGATTGTAAAATCATGGAAAAAGACCTATTTAACTGCCAAATTTACAGAGAACTTGTCCTTGGTTTTTCTTTTCACTGCGAAGTTAACATTTTGAATGTTATTTTCTTCAATTTTCTTGTTGCAGCTGTGGTAAATAAATCATAAAAAAAGTCTCCGTAAAGGAGACTTTTTTTATGCTACTTGAATAAGCTTATTAATATTCATCCTCATTCCAGAGGTAATCTTCTTCTGTTGGGTAATCTGGCCAAATCTCTTCGATAGATTCGTAAATTTCACCGCCCTCTTCTTCCATAGCCTGTAAATTTTCCACAACCTCTAAAGGGGCTCCGGTTCTAATACAATAGTCGATTAACTCGTCTTTGGTTGCCGGCCAAGGTGCATCACTCAAATAAGATGCTAGTTCTAATGTCCAATACATGGTATTAAATTGAATTTATAATTTTTGCAAAAGTAATTTTTATCTTGATATAGCCAAGATATTTTTCTATTATTTCTGCTATAATAGTTTGATAACGAAGAAAAGTAGGATTTATTAGCCTTTTTTTTCAGGAATCCATTTGATTTCATCCGCTTTCAAATCCTTAGACAATTTTCGTGCCAAGACAAATAGATAGTCTGAAAGTCGGTTTATGTAAGACAAT
>CAZYQR010000052.1:0-12117 GCA_964649755.1 uncultured Maribacter sp.
AGCTTGGTTGGATATAACCAACTTCATTTCATATGACAAATAAATGGGATATCAATCCCTCCGTCTTGACGATACTGTCAGGACACCTCCCTTTGTCCAAAAGGAGGAGCCTTTTTACGTTTTGAAATTCTCTTTTATTTCCATTAACACAGATTTCAAATGGTCAAAAACCATTTTGTTTTCAAACCGAATGACCTTGTATCCCATACTTTGGAATACCGAAGTTCTTTTTTCATCGTACGCTTCTGCTTTTGGATTTTGATGTACATCTCCATCCAACTCCACAATTAATTTTTCGGAAGCACAATAAAAATCAACAATATATTCTCCAATACTATGCTGTTTTACAAACCTTTTACCATCTAGTTGTTTTGCCTTCAACTGTCTCCATAGAAAAGCCTCAGCGGGAGTTAAGTTGGATCTTAGATCCTTTCGGAAAGGCAAAAGTTCTTTTTTGCTATGTATTCTTTCACTTTTCATTTAATTATAAAACCTTTTTCATCTTCTCCCGAATCTCCTTCAAACACAAATTCCCTAAACTACCTTCATGCGTATGTTCAATATCACGTTTTGGAGTGAAAGTACCTTCGTTGATTTCCTGCCCCATTTTTTTATACGCATCGCGAAAAGGCATTCCGTTTTGAACCAATTCGTTCAAGGTATCTACACTAAATAGGAAATCGTATTTTGGGTCTTCCAAGATATTTTGGTTCACCTTTATTTCCTTTAAACTAAAAGTCAAGATCTCCAAACAAGCTTTTAAATCTTGGATTGCAGGAACGATGACTTCCTTGACCAATTGTAGATCTCGATGATATCCGCTAGGAAGATTATTGGTAATCAATGTCAATTGATTGGGAACCGCCTGAAGCTTATTACATTTGGCACGTACCAATTCAAAAACATCAGGATTCTTCTTATGTGGCATAATACTACTCCCCGTAGTCAATTCATCTGGGAATGAAATGAAATTAAAATTTTGGCTCATGTATAGGCAAATATCCATAGCCATTTTGGATAAGGTGCCCGCTATGCTACTCATTCCAAAAGCGGTGGCTTTTTCAACCTTACCACGCCCCATTTGGGCAGCTACCACATTGTATTTTAAAGTGTCGAAACCCATTTCTTTAGTAGTAAAGCTTCTATCTATGGGGAAAGAACTGCCATAACCGGCAGCACTACCTAACGGATTTTGATCCGCTACCTTAAACGCGGCATCGATAAAATAAAGATCATCGATTAAACTTTCGGCGTAGGCAGAGAACCACAGCCCGAAAGAGGATGGCATGGCTATTTGTAAATGGGTATAACCAGGAAGTAATACTTCTTTATGTTTTTCTGCCAATTCCATTAGTAAATTGAAAAGCGTAACAGTCTCACTTTTAATTTCCTTCAACTCATCTTTCAAATAGAGATGCATGGCTACCAATACCTGGTCATTTCTAGACCGTGCCGTGTGTATTTTTTTGCCTGTATCCCCTAACTTGTCAGTAAGTACAAACTCGATTTTGGAATGCATATCCTCAAAAGTATCCTCGATGGTGAACGAACCCTCTTCAACGGTCTTTGCAATATTGTCTAATTCTTTGACCAGGGAAATTGTCTCATCATTGGTCAATAACCCAATTTTACCCAACATCTTAGCATGGGCCTTAGAGGCAATTACATCATACTTGGCTAAGAGCAAATCCAATTCCCTATCATTGCCAACCGTAAAATGGTCTATTTTTTGATCTGTACTGAATCCTTTATCCCAGAGTTTCATTTATCTACTTTTTTTGTCATTCCTGCGGAGGCAGGAATCTATTTTATATGTTTTTTTACACTTCGACCCTGCCTACCGGCAGGCAGGTGCGCTCAGTGTGACATGTTTGAATGTTTGACTATTTTATTCCATTATAAATCCACCTACTATTTTAATATATAAGTCAATGCCTTCTTCAATCTCATTTACATAAATAAATTCGTCTGCGGAGTGGGAGCGTGGGCTATCTCCGGGGCCAATTTTCATTGATTGGCAAGTCAAGGCTGCCTGGTCTGATAGCGTTGGCGAGCCATAAGTATCGCGACCTAACTTGATTCCCGATTGCACCAAAGGGTGGTTTTTATCAATTGAGGATGAATTTAATCTTAAAGAGCGTTCTTGTAATTCACAAGGCGCTTCCGTTTTTAAAATATCGGCCACTTCCTTGTTGCTGTAGCGGTCATTTACGCGGACATCGATAACTAGATCCGTATGAGCGGGCACCACATTGTGTTGGCTCCCTGCATTGATCTGTGTCACCGTTAATTTAACAGCTCCTAAAGCCTTTGAAACCTTATCAAACGTATAATTTTTGAACCAATCCAAAACCTCTATTGTTTTATATATAGAATTGTCATCGTTCGGATGGGCTGCATGCGAAGGAGTACCTTTTACAACAGCATCGAAAACCACTAGCCCTTTTTCGGCAATGGCTAACTGCATAAGCGTAGGTTCTCCTACGATAGCGACATCAATCTTAGGTAAAGTTGGAAGTAAGGCCCTAAGGCTTTTTGGTCCTGCGTTCTCTTCTTCTGCTGAAGCTACCATTAACAGGTTATGGGTCAAATTTGCTGATTCGTAGAAGTTTGTGAATGTTGCCATTAACGAGACTAAGGACCCGCCAGCATCATTGCTTCCCAATCCATATAGTTTCCCATCCTCAATTTGTGGATCAAACGGGTCCCGAGTATAGGCTTTATTAGGCCTCACGGTATCATGGTGTGAGTTCAATAAAAGTGTTGGCATAGTGTCATCCCAATATTTATTCTTAGCAATGACATTATTGTTTTCCCTCTGAAATGGAATGTCAAATTCTTTGAACCAAGCTTCAATGGCCTCAGCTGTATGGTGTTCTTCCCCTGAAAATGATTGAATGGAGATTAGTTCTTGCAATAATTCAATAGCTTTTTCTGTAAGCAGATGTTGATCCATTTTCATAAGGTTATCGTTGTATATAAATTTGAACCTGTCTCTAACATGGAAATATCGCCAATACAAACTTTACTGACACTTTGTTGCAAGGCATGAAAACAATTCTCCATTTTCGGCAGCATACCGTCCGTAATGATGTTTTGTTTCAATAGGTCATTATAGCTATTGGTATCGATATGTTTTATGACCGATTCCTCGTCTTCAACATTCGATAAAACTCCTTTTTTCTCAAAACAATAGTATATGGTGGTATTATATTTAAGACTCATCCCTATTGCCAATTCCGAAGCAATGGTATCTGCATTGGTATTCAATAATTGACCTTTACCATCATGCGAAATTGCACAAAAGACCGGTGTTAAATCAGCACCAACTAAAGTATCAATAAGTTCTGAATTGATTCCGTCAATATCACCAACAAATCCAAAATCAATTTCCTTTATAGGTCTTTTATGGGCCTGTATGGAGTTGCCATCTGCACCACTAAGTCCAATGGCATTAGTTTCTAAAGCTTGTAATTTGGCTACTATATTCTTGTTGGTGAGCCCACCGTATACCATGGTAATGACCTCAAGACTTTTGGCGTCAGTAATTCGTCTACCATTTGTCATTTTCGATTCAATACCCAATTGGGATGCTAATTTTGTCGCCAATTTACCACCTCCGTGTACTAGAATTTTAGGCCCTTCCATTTTGGAAAAATTCAATAGAAACTGATCAAGCTCAATTTCGTTTTCCAAGACATTTCCACCAATTTTTACTATGGATAGTTTTTGCTTCATTTTAAATTCTCTAAAATCTTTTTCAGTACAATTTGTGCCGCATAGGTTCTATTATTGGCCTGTTCTATAACCAATGATTGATTACTGTCCAAAACGGCATCCTCCACGACAACATTTCTTCGTACCGGTAAACAATGCATAAATTTGGCATCACCCAGTTTTTCTTTGGTAATCATCCAATTTTGATCCTGGTTCAAAACCCTACCATAATCCGCATAACTACTCCAATTTTTCACGTATACAAAATCAGCATTTTCAAGCGCTTTCCTTTGATCATATTCAATTTGTGAATTTTTCGTTATTGTCGGATCCAGTTCATATCCTTTAGGATGTGTAATCACAAAATCAGCATCTTCCCTTTGCATCAATTGTATAAATGAATTGGCAACAGCATGGGGCAGGGCTTTGGGATGGGGTGCCCAAGACAGTACCACTTTTGGTTTGGCCTTATTGGAATTTTCGTCCATTGTTATGGCATCGGTCAATGCCTGTAATGGGTGTCCAACAGAACTTTCCATATTTATAATGGGGACACTGGCGTATTTTTTGAAACCATTCAAGACCACTTCCGCTTCATCCTTTTCTTTATCCGTCAACGAAGCAAAAGCCCTAATTCCGATAATATCACAGTATTGGGAAACTACCTTGGCAGCTTCTTTAATATGTTCTGAAGTCCCTTGATCCATTATGGTTCCATCATCATACTCCAAAGCCCAACCTTCATTGCCAAAGTTCATGACGATTACCTCCATTCCTAAATTCATGGCTGCCTTTTGGGTACTTAATCTGGTTCTAAGACTGTTATTGAAGAACAACAACCCGATGGTTTTATCCTTACCCAAGGACTTTGATTGTAATGGATCATTTTTTAAGGCCAATGCCTCATCAACCCAATCAGGAAGTGAATCAATATCGTTTATAGAGAGGTAATGTTGCATTATTTTATTTTAGTATGGTTACTTATACCAGCTATAGCATCTGTTATAAAATTATCTTTCAAACCGTTTACAATCCAGGTTTCAATCCCTGCTGTTTGGGCAATGATGGCGGCTTCGATTTTCGATTGCATTCCACCCGTACCGTGGGACGATTTTAACGTGCTGATTTCTTTTTGCAATTTTTGAATTCCAGAAACTGTGGCAATCGTTACCGGTTTGTTATTTTCAATGGATTCCTTGGTGTAGACCCCATCGGTATTAGTAGCAATCATCAACAGATCAACTTGTAAAAGAGCAGCAGTTAAAGCAGCCAATTTATCATTATCACCAAATTGAATTTCATCAGTGGCTACAGTATCATTTTCATTAATAATGGGAATGAAGTTATTTGCAACTAGAACATTAATGGTATTCTTTATGTTCGCCTTGGCATCTAAATTATCAAAATCCGAATAGGATAAGAGACATTGGGAGGTTGACAAACCCAATTCTCTAAAATTTTCTTGAAAAATTCGCATCAAGTGCGGTTGTCCAATGGCTGCCAATGCCTGTTTCACATCTATGGCAGCCCCATTATGTTCTAATTTCACGAACTGTTTGGCTGCAGCAATGGCTCCCGAACTAACGATTATAAACTCGTATTCATCTTTCAACGCTGCAATCTGTCTTCCAATATCCTCTATTTTACCCCGAGATATCTGATCCGTTTCCTTGGTTAAGGTATTGGACCCTATTTTCAATAAGATTCTTTTCTTCTTCATGACTATCTTATTTGTCCATTACCTTTTATATACCATTTGTTAGTCACCAAATGTTGTAAGCCTATAGGGCCTCTTTGGTGCAATTTATCCGTACTTATTGCGAGTTCCCCACCCAGACCAAATTGACCACCATCTGTAAACCGTGTTGATGCATTATGGTAAACCGCGGCGGAATCAACATTATCCAAAAAATAAGAAGCGATTTCCTCATTTTCGGTAAGGATAGCTGCTGAATGCCCTCCTCCGTAAAGATTGATTTTATCGATAGCCTCTTCCAAATCCTTTACTTCACCAATAAGAATCTTATAATCTAAAAATTCTTCATACCAAACAGAGTCATCTGTGATTTTGGACACGTCTTCCAAACTAGATAAGTGATTGTCAGCCAATATGGTTACGTTGCTTTCTTTTAATAAGGCAATGAGTTTTTTGGTAAAATCCTCTTTATTCACCAAACCAGTATTTATTAATACTTTATCCAAAGCATTACAAGCAGATATTTTGGTTGTCTTTGCATTAATAATAATATCCAATGCCATTTGTAGATCGGCTTCAGTATCTACATAAACGAAATTATTGCCCCTGCCGCTTACAATTACAGGGCATGTAGCGTGTTGTTTTACAAATGCGATCAACTTTTCACCACCTCGGGGAACAATCAAATCCACTTTTTGAGTGGGGTTCTCTAAAAAGATTTGAGTCTCACTTCGATTATATTGTAGATAAGTAACCCAATCTTTTGAAACCTGGTGTTCTGATAAAGCCTTGTGCCATAAATCAACCAGAACCAAATTACTATTCAACGATTCCTTACCTCCTTTCAATAAAATTCTATTGCCAGATTTAAAGGCTATGCCAGCAGCCTCGATAGTTACGTCAGGCCTAGATTCATAAATGATTAGCACTGTTCCAAAGGGAGCCGTTCTATTGCTGATTTGCAATCCGTTTTCATGCTCAAATTGAAATCGTTCAATATTCAAAGGGTCATTCAGCTGTGCCAATTCCTTTAGGGATTTAATCATCCCCTCAATTTTATTGTTATCCACTTTTAGCCGGTCATACATGGCAATATCATCACCAATGTAAGCTTCTAAATCTTTGCTATTAGCTTTTAAAAGGGTGCTTTTTTCCTTTTTTAACCATTTAATCATGGAATTAAGGACTGCATTACGTTTATCTATGTTCAACATTAAATTCATAACAATGCTATTTTTAATTTCTCGAAAAATAGATCCATATCTGTTTTAGTGATATTCAAAGCAGGTAGAATTCGTAAAACGTGTTTATCGTTCGCCCCACCTGTGAAAAGATGTTGCTCATAAATCAGTTTTTTGCGAAGCGCAGCCACTTCAAAATCAAATTCCAATCCTAACATCAATCCTTTCCCTTTGGTTCTTTTTACCTGAGGAATTTCCTTTGCCTTTTCCAAAAAATAATTACCAAGCTCTTTGGCATTTTCCACCAATCCTTCTTTTTCCAAAACTTCAAGCACGGCCAAAGTTGCCACGCAAGCCAGATGATTGCCACCAAATGTAGTGCCCAATTGCCCATAAGAGGCTTTGATGCTTTCATGAATCAAAACGCCACCTACCGGAAACCCATTTCCCATTCCTTTGGCTATGGTAATGATATCTGGATTAATATCGTGGTGCTGAAACGCAAAGAATTTTCCACTTCTTCCAAAACCGGACTGTACCTCATCTGCTATAAGAACTACCTGGTTTTCTTTACATAATTTTTCAACCTTTTTGAAGAATTCAGTAGAAGGCTCATCCAACCCACCTACTCCTTGAATGGATTCCAAAATTACGGCGCATACATCTCCTTTTTCAATTTCATTTTTAAAGGCCGTTATATCATTAAAAGGTAAGAAAGTCACCTTTTGTTGTTTGTTTATTGGGGCGTTTATCTTTTCGTTATCCGTAGTGGCCACTGCGGCGGAGGTCCTGCCATGAAAACTATTATTGAAAGCGATGACACGTGATTTACCTGTTTGAAAAGATGCCATTTTTAAGGCATTTTCATTGGCTTCAGCACCAGAATTGCATAGAAACAGATTATAATCAGCACAATTTGAAAGCTGCCCGAGTTTGGTTGCCAATTCAACCTGAAGTGGATTATGTACTGCATTACTATAAAAGCCAATTCTATCCAATTGGTCTTTTAATCGTTTTACATAAAGTGGGTGTGCGTGACCAATTGATATGACAGCATGCCCTCCGTAAAAATCAAGGTATTCCTGTCCTTTATCATCAGTAACAACAATGCCCTTGGCAGAAACAGGGGTTACATCATATAATGGGTATACATCGAATAGCTTCATTGGTTCGCTTTTTTAAACTCACTTATTTTTTCGAATGAAGCAACAATTCCCCGGATAAGGGATGAGCTTAAACCTTGGTGTTCCATTTCGTTCAACCCTTTTATTGTACAGCCCATGGGAGTGGTTACTTTGTCAATTTCTTCCTCAGGATGATGACCAGAGGCAATTAAGAGCCCAGCTGCCCCGTCACAAGTATGCATTGCCAATTCCTGGGCTTCTTTAGCATCAAAACCCAATTGAATAGCCCCTTGTGTGGTAGCACGTATTAAACGCATCCAGAATGCGATTCCACTCGCACATATAACCGTTGCAGCCTGCATCTGCTCCTCTGGTATTTCCATGGAATGTCCCATTCGGTTAAAAATGGCTTTGGCCAATTCTATTCGTTTCTTACCCTTTTCATTAGCGCAAATGCAGGTCATTGATTTACCTACAGAAATTGCCGTATTAGGCATGCTTCTAATGATGTTCTGATCTTTACCAATGATACTTTCAATGTTTTCAATGCTGAAACCGGTAATAGTTGAAATTACTACGTGATTTTCGGTAAGAAGATCTTTCACTTCTTCCAACAATTTGCCAATATGCAGGGGTTGTACCGCAAAAATCAAAATATCAGAATTTTGAACAGCTTCCCTATTGTCTGTGGTAACAGTTACATTACCGAATTTTTCAAAATGTTGGATGCTTTCAATATTTCTTTTAGTCAAGTACATGCTAGTAGCTCCGTTGCTATGCAAGACTCCTTCTGCTATTGATAATCCCAAATTCCCTGCGCCTACTATTGCTATTTTCATTTTTTAATTTCTTATGTCATTCCTGCGATTTATGCTGAATATATTTCAGTAAATCAGGAATCTTATTTGTTTAATAAACCCCAGCCTTTAGCTGTAAGCCTTCATTTTCTCGATAGCCAAACATTAAATTCATGTTTTGCACTGCCTGCCCTGAAGCTCCTTTTAAAAGATTGTCTATGGCAGATGTAATAAGTAAAGTATCTTCATGCTTATGCAAATGAATATGACATTGATTCGTATTCACTACTTGTTTTAGATTGATGGGTTCCTCTGCAACATGGGTGAATTCTGCATCTTTATAAAAATCCTTGTAAAGTTGTTTGGCCTCTTCTTCTGTTCCTTCAAAATGGGTATAAGCTGTTGCCAAAATACCTCTGGTAAAGTTTCCCCTATTGGGTAAAAACATGATTTCACCAGCATTTTCCTGCAGCCCCTTTAGACTTTCATTGATTTCGTCCAAATGTTGATGCGTAAAAGGCTTGTACCAAGAAACATTGTTGTTTCGCCAACTAAAATGGGTTGTTCCAGACGGACTAACACCAGCTCCAGTACTACCAGTCACTGCATTTACATGAACTTGCTTCTTTAAAACTTGAGCCTTGGCCAAGGGTAATAAGGCCAACTGTATTGCCGTGGCAAAACAACCAGGATTTGCAATATGTTTAGCATTTATAATACTGGATTTTTTCAATTCCGGTAGCCCGTAAACAAATTCCTTTCCATCATAAACTGAATCATCATTTAATCTAAAATCATTACTTAGATCGATGATTTTTGTGTATTCAGAGAAGTTGTTTTCATTCAGGAATTTGGTGGAATTACCATGTCCCAGACAGAGAAAAACAACATCCACATTTAAATTTACACCGCCTGTGAACTTCATTTCGGTCAATCCCAACAAATCTGGATGCGCGGTAGATACCTTTTTTCCAGCCCTTGTGGTGCTATAAACAAAATCAACTTCCGTCTTGGGATGATTCAATAAAATTCGGATCAATTCGCCACCCGTATATCCAGAACCTCCTATAATGCCTATTTTAATCATGATTGTGATTTACGTGATTGTATATTTTTCCAGAGTTGGATAGGATTTTAATAAAGCCTTTGGCGTCATCAGCTGTCCACCCTTTATGCATTTCGCCATAACTTCCAAAGGACGCATTCATCAAGTCATGTTTTGAGGAGATGCCATTCAATCTAAATTGGAAAGGATACAAAGCAACGAAAACATCACCTGAAACGTTCTTTTGCGTATCGGTCAAGAATACCTCAATATTTCGCATAACCTCATCGAGATAATTGCCTTCATGTAGGAGCATGCCATAGAAATTACCTTGTTGTTCTTTTTGATATTGTTGCCATTTACTCAACGTATGTTTCTCTAATAAATGGTGTGCTTTTATGATAATCAATGAAGCAGGGGCTTCAAAACCTACTCTTCCTTTGATTCCAATAATGGTATCGCCCACATGAATATCCCTACCAATGGCATATTTAGAGGCCATAGCATCCAGTTTTTCAATATTGGCTACGGGAGTATCTTTTTTACCATCAATAGCCACCAGTTCGCCCTTTTCAAAAGTCAACGTAACTTCTGTTGGGTTTTTCTCTTGCAGTTGACTTGGATAGGCATTGTCCGGCAAAGGTAAATTGGAGGTAAGCGTCTCTTCCCCGCCAACTGATGTTCCCCAAAGTCCTTTGTTTATTGAGTATTTAGCCTTTTCCCAGGGGTAATCCACCCCATTTTCTTTTAAGTATTCAATTTCAACCTCCCTGGAAAGTTTATTGTCCCGAATAGGCGTAATTATTTTTATTTCTGGAGCGATGATTTGAAAAATCATATCGAATCGAACCTGATCATTGCCAGCTCCTGTACTGCCATGTGCAATATATTCTGCGCCCACCATTTTCGCATGGTTAACGATTTCAATGGCTTGCACAATTCGTTCGGCACTTACAGAAAGTGGGTAGGTGTTGTTTTTAAGAACATTGCCAAAAATTAAATATTTGACCACTTTATCGTAGAACGTTTGTACAGCATCAATCGAGGTGTATGAAGTTGCCCCCAATTCCAATGCCTTTGATTTTATGGATGCAATTTCCGCATCTGAAAACCCACCTGTATTTACACTAACTGCATGAACTTCAAAACCTTTTTCCTTGGATAAATATTTCGCGCAATAAGAGGTATCCAATCCTCCGCTGTATGCTAAAACTAATTTTTTCATTATCTATAATTTTTTATATCCTTCTAAAAGGAAATCTATTTTTTCTTCTTTTTAAGGAACAACTGTTCCTTTATGCTTTTTAATCTGGTAAATGCCTTACTGTTCACTTTTTCTTTTGCAGTATTTTTTTGTTTCGCTGCTGGGTCATATAGCATACCAGTACATAAACACATCTTTTGCTCAGTTCGGGTAAGAATATCAAAATTTTTACAGGTTTGGCAACCCTTCCAAAATTGGGGATCATCAGTCAATTCCGAAAATGTTACAGGCTGGTAACCCAGCTCGTAATTTATTTTCATTACGGCCAAACCCGTTGTAATTCCGAAAATCTTTGCTGAAGGGAATTTTTTAATCGAAAGTTCAAAAATTGCCTTTTTGATTTTCTTGGCCATTCCTTGATTTCTATAATCAGGGTGAACGATAAGTCCTGAATTTGCTACGTACTTATTGTGTCCCCAAATTTCTATATAGCAGAACCCTATGAACTTGCCGCCATCCAAAGCAATTACGGCATTGCCCTTTTCGAGCTTTTTAAGAATGTATTCAGGTGTTCTTTTGGCAATACCCGTACCCCTTACTTTTGCCGATTCGGCAATGGTGTCGCAAATTATCGCTGCGTATTTAAAATGGGATTCGTTGGCAATAACAATTTCCATTGTTACTTGTTTTAATAAAAAGATTGAATAATGATTTTTTGATTTTTGCGGAAATGGACTCACCTATTCCCATGCTAGAAGACACCCTTACGGGCGGCGACGTGCAGGTACAAACGAACGATTGGGAGCTATTGCCCAATTAGTTGTAGAAATATGAAGTTCGTTTCTCATTATCGTCCAAATGTACAAATTAAATTGAAATAGCATTGATTAGGCATCAATTTTTGCGAAATAGCAGCTTTTGGCTCTTAAGTCTGAATAATTCGAAAATAATAAATCCATATACAACAATATACTCGATCGAAAGAAGACCTAAATGCTCTTTAAAACTTATTTGTGAATACGCATAATAGCTTAAGATAACAACCAAAGACCAAACCAGTGAAAATCTATATCTTGTGAAAATGGTCAGTAAAACCAGGAATACAATGTACCACGGATGCACGATTGCTGCCAAAAGGTAGTAGGCGGTCAAAATCCAAAGCATTGATGTAATTAGTACTGATAATTTCTGATTTTTTCTTAAAAATGTAAATAGTAATACAAGTGAAACTATTATAAAGGGCGTTATTTTACCATAGGTTTTTATCAATTCCCATGGTTTAACTTCGAGCTTTATCCCTATTTGTTTTATGGCGTTATACAAACCTGAATTGAACTCAAAGTTAGAGAACCA
>CAZYQR010000053.1:0-12011 GCA_964649755.1 uncultured Maribacter sp.
CCAGGATTGCCGGTCACTTTTGACAGCGCGCTCCATACGAAATCTTCAGGAGCCTTACGCCGCATCGGGGGAGGACCATCGGGCATCGGGGGAATAACGCCGAGCTGCTGTAACATACCCAGGGTGTCCTTCGCCCACCACAGAAAATATTGGAGAGGTCATTGCTCAACTGGAATCAAAATTAAAACTGCATAATATTGCCGGCTTCATTTATGAGCCTCTGGTTCAAGGTGCAGCATCCATGAAAATGCATGATGCAGAGGGTCTTAATACAATTCTCAGAGTATTAAAAAAGCATGAAGTGTTGACCATTGCCGATGAGGTAATGACCGGATTTGGTAAAACGGGAACCAATTTTGCATCTGATCAAATTGAAACGAAGCCTGATATTATTTGCCTGTCCAAAGCTTTGACGGCAGGTTTAATGCCAATGGCGATTACATCCTGCACACAGGATGTTTATGATGCGTTTTATAGTGATGATTTAGCCAAAGGATTGTTTCATGGGCATACCTATACGGCAAACCCTTTAGCATGTACAGCGGCTTTGGCCGGAATTGAATTGTTGCGGTCGGATGAAATCCAAAATAACATTGAACGAATTATTGGTTCACATAAAACTTTTGGTGAAAAGATTGAATTACATCCAAAAGTTGCCAGTATTCGGCAATGCGGAATAATATTTGCCTTGGATTTGAACGTGCAAATGGAGCGGTATGGTAGTCTGCGGGATAAATTATTCAATCATTTTATGGCCAATGGCGTATTTCTTAGACCACTTGGGAATACGCTATATATTCTTGCTCCGTATGTTATCACTGATATGGAGTTGAAAAAGGTATATCGTGTAATTGAATCTGCATTAGACCTGATCTAAACCAAGCTCGGTTGCATATTTTTTCGATGTGCTTTTCGAATTAGGAACAGATCATACCACAATCTAAAAAAGTAAGATATTTTCACCTTTGATTCCCCTTGGTCAACCCAACGTTTCACTGGAATTTCCTCCATCATGTTTAAGCCCACACTTTCACCGTAATGACATAATATACGGCTTAACAATTCTACATCGAACAGCCATTTTGAAATAAAAGGTTTCCCGAAAAGTAAATCTGCTATTTTCGTTTTAAACACTTTACAGCCACATTGGGTATCATAAACCTTAATATTCAATAAATTGGAAATAAAAGTGGCAATAATTCTTCCAAACAAGAATCTTAAAAATCTACGCTCTACCACCGAACCGATTTTTAAGATTCTAGAGGCAAATACAAAAGATTTTTGGTCATGCAAATTGTGGCCAATCTCATAGCATTCCTCTAAAGAAGTGGCCAAGTCGGCATCCAAATAAGCTATATGAGGTGCGAATTTTTCTTTGCTACAATACAAAACCCCTTTTCGAACTGATTCGGCTTTACCCAAATTAGCCTCATTGTTCAACAAAAGAATCTGTTTTGGAATTGATTTTTGTAAAGAGGACAAAACTTCCATGGTACCATCGGTTGAGGCGTCATTAACAAAGCACACTTTGGCATTAGGGTAATTTACAAGAAAAGAGGTAAAATCATCTACTGGCAACCTGTTTTGCTCATTGTAGCAGGGAATAACGATTACTAAGTCAGCAGAATTAGGCATTTTTAAACCCGATTTTTGAGGGCGTGGGCTAAAATACAAATTTGGAAAAGGTTTTTGTTATATCCTTTAAAAAAGAGGGATAGAAATTTACAAATACGCTAGTTTTGTACCCCAAAGGAAGGTTTTAATGAACACCCCTGTTTCCATAACATCCATAGCATCGATATCTCCTTTAGGTACATCTCTTGAGGAAGCATGGGATGCTTACCAGAACAATGATCATTTATTGGTTAAAAAGAAAATAGGAGACTTTAGCGAATGGGTGGCACCGTTGTCTGATAGGACGATGGTTGAGATTGAAAAATTAAGGAATTCAGATTCCAATTATAAGGATCTTGATAATTCTGTCCTGTATGCCATTTTTGCCTCTAGAATGGCCATAGAAAAATCGGGTTGGTCTTCCAGCGATAATTTTGGTATCAATATTGGCTCTTCCCGTGGGGCAACCTCACTCTTTGAAAAATATCATCAGGAATTTCTAAATGCTAAAAAAACTTCAACACTATCATCTCCCACTACAACTTTGGGGAATATTTCATCTTGGGTTGCACATGACCTGCAAACCAAAGGACCTGAAATTTCACACTCCATAACCTGTTCCACAGCATTGCATGCTCTTATTAATGGAGTAGCATGGCTAAAGAGCGGTATGGCCACTAAGTTTTTGGTTGGCGGAAGTGAAGCACCTTTGACTCCATTTACAATTGCCCAAATGAAGGCTATGCGTATTTATGCCAAACCAAGTGTCACCTTGAGCGCACCTTGCCTGCCGGCAGGCAGGGTCGAAAGGGATTATCCATGCAGAGCTATGGATCTACAAAAAAAACAAAACAGCTTGGTTCTTGGTGAGGCGGCATCTATTGCCTGTTTGGAACTAGGAGTCCAAAAACACACATTGGCAGTTATTGAGGGAGTTGGGTATGCAACAGAAGTATTGGAACATAACATTTCTATATCAGCAGATGCGGTTTGTTTTCAGCGTTCCATGAAAATGGCCTTGGATTCTACTGACCCAGATGATGTTGATGTAATCGTCATGCACGCTCCAGGAACTATAAAAGGCGATTCGTCAGAAAAAAGGGCTATCGACAAAATATTTTATGACAATGTACCATTTCTCACTACAAATAAATGGAAAGTGGGCCACACTTTTGGAGGCTCGGGCATGTTGAGTTTGGAACTGGCAATTCTTATGATGCAACACGATAAGTTTATTGGTACGCCTTTTAATAATTATTCTTCAGCCCCTGAAAAAGTGAAAAAGGTCATGGTAAATGCGGTCGGTTTTGGCGGAAATGCGGTTAGTATATTGTTAAAATATCCTTTTCTCGACACATAGAATCCTAAAAACAACCATGTTCATTTCAAATAATTAATACCCAAGATAATTACAATATCTGCGGATAATGGATTAATTTTGCCCCTTATTTAATTCTAGCATATGGGCGCTACAAGACACGATTGGACCAAGGAAGAAATTTTAGTTATTTACAATAAACCTTTAATGGAATTGCTTTACGATGCGGCAACTATACATCGTAAATACCATGATCCAAATGAAGTTCAGGTTTCTACATTAATTTCGATAAAAACAGGGGGTTGTTCAGAAGATTGTGGATATTGTCCCCAAGCAGCAAGATATAATACAGATATTGAAGGGAACGACCTAATGTCCGTACCACATGTAAAGGCGCAGGCCCTTCGTGCAAAAGAATCGGGCAGTTCTCGTGTATGTATGGGAGCAGCATGGCGAAATGTAAAAGATGGCCCTGAGTTTGACCAGGTTCTTGAAATGGTGCGTACCATAAATAAGTTGGATATGGAGGTTTGCTGTACTTTGGGTATGGTGACCGAAAACCAAGCCAAACGTTTGTCAGAAGCTGGTTTATATGCTTATAATCATAATTTAGATACTTCTGAAGATTACTATAAGGATGTAATATCCACTAGGGCTTTTGAAGACCGATTGGAAACCATTGACCATGTACGCAAGAGTAATATTACTGTTTGTAGTGGTGGTATAATTGGTATGGGTGAAAAGTTGGAAGACAGGGCCGGAATGTTAGTAGCCCTTTCTTCATTGAATCCACAGCCAGAATCCACACCAATTAACGCTTTAGTTCCCATTGAAGGCACGCCAATGGAAGATATTGAACCCATTGAGATTTGGGAAATGATCCGTATGGTGGCAACAACAAGGATTGTAATGCCAGAAACCCAAGTACGGTTATCAGCTGGTCGAACGGAAATGAGTAGGGAAGGTCAGGCACTTTGTTTCTTTAGTGGTGCCAATTCTATTTTTGCTGGGGATAAATTATTGACCACTCCAAATCCTGATGTAAATGAAGATATGGCAATGTTTGAGGTTTTAGGACTTAATCCACAAAAACCATTCACAAAATCCGAACAACCCAAGACTGTTGAGGCCAAGGATTCGGAATTTGAATCGTTGGGAGAAAAACCAAAATGGTCAAGACCGGGACATACCATTGAGCGTAATGAACAAGCCAAGCAAAAGGCAAAATTGAACAGTTAATCTTATAATTAGTAGATTTTAAGAAATATTTTTCAAGGGTTTTATAAATTTACTGTATAATTCAACCCAATTAAGCTTGAACTTAAACGAAATTCCAAGGGTAAGAACCATTACCAAAGAGGCTTTTATCAATACGTATTTTAAGCCACAAAAACCTGTCGTCATTGAACGGTTTATTGTGGATTGGCCTGCCTACTCAAAATGGAATTTGGACTATATGCGTGATATTGCGGGGAACAGGGAAGTACCCTTATATGATGATAGACCAGTTCATCATGAAGATGGTTTTAACGAGCCACATGCCAAAATGAAGATGGCTGAGTACATAGATTTACTTCAAAAAAAGCCTACCAAATACAGGATCTTTCTTTGGAATATTTTAAAAGAGATTCCCGAATTACAAAAGGATTATATCTACCCTGATTTTGGTTTAAGATTTATGAAAAAATTACCCATGCTTTTTTTTGGCGGTAAGGATTCGCACACTTTTATGCATTTTGACATTGATTTGGCGAACATTTTCCATTTTCATTTTGAGGGAAAGAAAGAATGTATCTTGTTTCCCCAATCAGAAAGCAAACATCTCTACAAAGTTCCGCATTCATTGATTACCCATGAGAGTATTGATTTTGCGAATCCTGATTTTGAAAAATGGCCTGCTTTAAAAAATGCCAATGGCCATAGGACCGAATTAAATCACGGTGAAATCTTATATATTCCAGAGGGCTATTGGCATTACATGAAATATATAACTCCAGGATTTTCAATGAGCTTACGTTCGATTGCCAAGAATCCTAAAAACCTATTTTCAGCGTTCTACAATGTATTCGTTATGCGCAATTATGACGGACTCATGCGTAAGATAAAAGGCCAAAAATGGATTGATTGGAAGAATGATCAAGCTATTTTGAGGACAAACGGTTCAAATTAAAGAACAGAATATTTTACCCAACTAGCTCCTTAACTTTGCCATACACGAGATGACTTTCCCAACCTCTGTACAATAGATAATCTGCCAGTTTTCTTTTTCTTTTTTGAATATTGGTTTCTTTTATGGCATCCAATCGTTTCTTGGCAAGAATATTCAAGGTTTCTAGATAATCATCTTTGTCAATTTCGTTTAATGCGGTTTTGATATTGTACTTTGAAATAGCCCTAAGTTTAAGTTCGTTGATTATTCTATTTCTGCCCCATTTTTTTATTCGGAATTTACCTCGGGCAAAGCCTTTTGCAAAGCGTTCCTCATTCAAATAATTCTCTTGTATCAAATGAACTACTATTTGGTCAATGGCCTCTGGAATCATACGCATATGCTTGAGTTTTGCCACAACATCTTTATGACAACGTTCTTGGTACGCACAATAGCTTTCCAATTTTCTTGTGGCTTCTTTGACAGTATAACTGCTGTAAGTACTCATACATCTAAAATAAATAATTCAATTCATAAAAAAAGCGACTCCGTTGCTGAAGTCGCTTTTAATTTTGAATATCTCCCTGTTAATAAAGAGACCCTTCACATCGCTCAGGGTTAGTTCAACCATCTATTTTTCTGCATACTGCGTATTTGAAAAACAGGGTCTCACTAATATATGGTTTTGCCGTTCTTGTCTTTAAAACGGTATTCTAGATACGTGTACGCATCCCTTGGTTGAATCTTAATCCATTTCTTATGCTCCATAAACCATTTGGAACGCATAGATGGGAAACCTTTGGTAATATATGCGGCAATAAAAGGATGTATGTTCAATGTAATCTTACTATCCTTTTTAGGGCCTTTCAAAAGTTTTTCAAGATCTGAAATTATTTTGTCTATTAAAACAATTGGAGCTTCTACCTCCAGACCCGCTCTATTGGGGTCTTCTTCGGTTGTCTTAATATTCATTTCGGGTCGTACCCGCTGTCTGGTTATCTGTACAAGACCAAATTTACTCGGGGGCAAAATTTTATGCTTGGCCCGGTCATCTTTCATTTCATCTCTAAGATGATCAAAAAGTTTTCTTCTGTGCGGCGCTCTCACCATATCGATAAAATCGATAACGATAATCCCTCCCATATCACGCAAACGCAATTGTCTTGCGATTTCAGAAGCCGATAACATATTTACCTCTAAAGCAGTATCTTCTTGATTTTTGGCTTTGTTAGAACGGTTACCGCTATTCACGTCAATAACGTGTAAAGCTTCGGTATGTTCTATAATCAAGTACGCACCTTTACTCATTGTAGCTGTACGGCCAAATGAAGTTTTTATTTGTCTTTCAATCCCAAATTTTTCAAAAATCGGAACCGAAGAACTATATAGCTTCACAATAGATTCTTTGCCTGGGGCAATTTCCTGTACATAATCCTTAATCTGATTATAAAGCGTCTCATCATCAACTTCTATTCCTGTAAACGAATCGTTGAAGACATCCCTTAAAATACTTGAGGCTCTGTTGAGCTCAACCAATACTTTTGAGGGTGTTGGAGCTTTATACAATTTCTTACACATTGCTGACCACTTGTTCAGCAAGTTTTCTAGATCTTTATCTAACTCTGCGACTTTCTTGCCCTCGGCAACTGTTCGGATAATTACACCAAATCCTTTAGGCTTAATACTCTTTACGAGCCTTTTTAGCCTGTCTTTTTCTTCTTTGCTCGCAATCTTCTGTGAGACTGAAACGCGTTCTGAAAAAGGCACCATAACCAAATATCGTCCGGCTAATGAAAGCTCGGAACTAATTCTTGGTCCTTTGGTAGAAATGGGTTCCTTAACAATTTGTACTAATAAGGATTGATTTGATTTTATGACATCATTTATGCTGCCATGTTTATCAATATCTTTGTCTAAAGGAAAGTTCTTTAAGGAATAATCCCTGAGCTTTCCTGTGCTCACCTGTTTAATGAATTTAAGCATTGTGGACAATTGCGGCCCTAGATCATGGTAATGCAGAAAAGCATCTTTCTCATAACCTACATTTACAAAGGCTGCGTTAAGACCAGTAACTGGTTTTCTGACTTTGGCCAAGAATATATCGCCAACAGAAAAATCGTTATTGTCTTGCTCTTTGTGTAATTCAGTGAGTTTTCCTTCTTTTAGTAAGGCAAAATCGACGGCGTCAGAACTTGATCTTACGATTAATTCTCTATTCACCTGATTTTATTTATATCTGTTCCTCCTAACTTATTATGGAGTGAACAAATAGATTAAACAATAATTTTACAGGTTGTATAAACCCGTCGAAATTCTATTAAGAATTTCTATGTCAATGAACGTATTAAACGAAAAAGTAGTTGAAAACAACTACTTTTTCTTGTGACGGTTAGCTCTCCTACGCTTCTTGCGCTTATGGGTAGCTACCTTATGTCTTTTTCTTTTCTTACCACTCGGCATAAAGTTCTTATTTAAAGATTATTATTTTATTTTACTTGAACGTTGCTCTTTACTCCTTCTACAAAAACCTTTGCTGGTTTAAATGCCGGAATGTTATGTGCCGGTATTTTAATAGTTGTGTTTTTAGAGATGTTTCTTCCAGTCTTTTCTGCTCTGGTTTTTATGATAAAACTACCAAATCCTCTTAGGTAAACATTGTCACCACTTTCCAAAGAAGTCTTTACCTCTTCCATAAAGGATTCTACAGTTGCTTGAACATCTCCTTTTTCTATTCCCAGTTTGTCTGAGATTTTCGATACTATTTCCGCTTTCGTCATCTTGAATATTATATTTTCTGTATGTTTTTTCGGCTTGCAAATATATAAATTTAATTCATTCTTTTATTCTAATCCGCTAATTTTAAGTATATAAACACCTACTTTTATCTAATAGTATTCGAGTACATGATTTTTTCCCAAAAAATTCTTCTTTGGTATGCCAAGAATAAGAGAACCCTACCTTGGCGACGAACTAGGGATCCATATAGAATTTGGCTTTCTGAAATTATGCTCCAGCAAACAAGAGTAGCTCAAGGTCTACCGTATTATTTGAAATTTACCAAGCAGTTTCCTACTGTGAATGATTTGGCCAGTGCATCTGAAGAAAGGGTCTTGAAACTATGGCAAGGATTAGGGTATTATTCGCGAGCTAGGAATTTACATACAACGGCGAAAATTGTGGTTTCTGAGTATAACGGCGAATTCCCACAGACCTATAATGAGCTTTTAGAACTTAAAGGAGTTGGAGACTATACCGCTAGTGCCATTGCTTCAATCTGTTTTGATGAGCCAGAACCTGTCGTAGATGGCAATGTTTATAGGGTTCTTTCCCGATTCTATGGAGCGGAATTTCCTATCAATAGCACCAAGGGGATTGGGTTTTTTAAGGAATTGGCGCGAGAAGTAATGGACGTTGAGAATGTAAGGGACTATAACCAGGGCATTATGGAATTCGGTGCTATGCAATGTGCTCCAAAAAATCCTGATTGTTCCATTTGCCCATTGAATGATGGCTGCATTGCGCTTCAAAAGAATAAAGTAGGTGAGCTACCTGTTAAAATAAATAAGACTAAGGTTAAAAACAGATATTTCAATTATTTGGTTTTCATTGACCCAAACAATAGAACATTACTACGACAAAGAAAGGGTAAAGGTATTTGGCAAAATCTATGGGAATTCCCATTATTGGAAACCAATGAAAAAACCAATCTCAATGAATTGGAAGCCAAATATAATAGGGTTGTATCAGTTGGTGATGTGCCCCAGATTTATCAATTCAACCAAGAAGATATTATTCATAAACTTTCGCATCAACACTTATATACCAAGTTTTGGGTGTTGAAAACTGAAAATGAATTAAAAGATGGGATTGATTTCGATACTTTGGATAAATTTCCAGTTCCTGTTTTAATTGCCGATTTTATAAAAACATTTAAAATTTAGTACTTTTGACCATTAGACAAAAATTATGAGTGGAACATTGAATAAAGTAATGCTCATTGGGCATTTGGGAGACGAAGTAAAAATGCACTATTTTGAAGGTGGAGGTAGTATAGGTAGATTTCCTATTGCTACCAATGAAACCTATACAAGTAAGCAAACAGGTGAACGGGTAACCAATACAGATTGGCATAATATTGTCGTACGAAATAAAGCTGCTGAAATTTGTGAAAAATACCTGAGTAAAGGCGATAAGATTTATGTTGAAGGTCGTCTAAAAAATAGACAGTGGCAAGGTGAAGATGGGAATACAAGGTATACCACTGAAGTACATGTACAGGATTTCACTTTCTTATCGACCAAAAAGGAAAGCATGGCCAATGCCCAAACTAGTGGTCAAGCACAACAACCGGTTCAGACTCCGGCGCCCGCAAAGGCAGCCGAACCAACTGCTGCAAATGAGCCTGAGCAGGATGACGATTTACCATTTTAATCAAATCAAAGTATTAATTATTGGACCCTGACCCCCTTAGTTTTTTTCTGAATTTTATGGCTTTTGAAAGTACCTTTGTGCTCAAAATTTGCGTCCTACTACTATTATTGCTTTGTTCGGCACTAATTTCTGGTGCTGAGGTGGCATTTTTTGGTCTGTCCCTGACAGATATCAACGAAATTGGGCAAAAAAAGACTGCCAAAGGGAATATCATTGTAAAATTGTTGAATCAGCCTAAAAAATTATTGGCTACCATATTAATTGCAAATAATGCCATTAATATTGCTGTGGTTCTTCTTTTTAGTGTTATTGGGGATACTATATTCTCAAATATCAATTACGTACTGTTCAATTTTATCTCTGTACGTTTTATGTTAGAAGTGGTTGTTGCCACTTTCCTAATTTTAATGTTTGGGGAGATTTTACCTAAAGTATACGCCAATAGAAATCGGTTGAGTTTTACCTATTTTATGGCCTACCCTTTGAAAGTGCTCGATTTTCTTTTTGCTCCCTTGAGTCTGCCAATGCGTTCAGCAACCATTTATCTGAATAACAAACTTGGAAAATATAAGTCGAACCTAAGTGTGGACCACTTATCACAGGCTTTGGAACTTACCTCTGAAGGTGATACCACCAAGGAAGAACAAAAACTTCTGGAAGGTATTGTTTCCTTTGGAAATACTGACACCAAGCAAGTGATGCGCCCGAGGATTGACTTATTCGCTTTAAGTGAAGACATGAAATTCCTGGATGTGTTGGACGAAATAAAAACCCAGGGATATTCCAGGATACCGGTATTTTCAGAGAATATGGACAATGTTTTAGGTGTTCTCTATGTGAAGGACCTACTGCCTCATATTGATCGTAAGACCTTTAATTGGCTTTCGTTGATTCGTGAACCCTATTTTGTGCCTGAGAATAAGAAACTGGATGATCTTTTATTGGAGTTCCAAGAAAAGAAAAACCATTTAGCGATTGTTGTTGATGAATATGGGGGTACTTCAGGAATTGTTACGCTTGAAGATATCATTGAGGAAATAGTCGGTGATATCAGTGATGAATTCGATGAAGAGGATTTGGTATATTCTAAACTGGATGATTTTAATTACGTTTTTGAAGGGAAGACAGCCTTGAAGGATTTTTACCGTGTTGTTAAGATTGAGGATGATGAAGATTTCGATGAACAAAAAGGAGAATCAGAAACTATTGCAGGTTTCGTGTTGGAAATTGCAGGAAGCTTTCCGAAGAAAGGTGAGAAAGTAGTGTTTAAAGACTATGCATTTATTGTAGAGAGTCTTGATAAAAAGAGATTAAAGCAAATAAAAGTAATCTTACCCCATGAAAATTAAGAGTGTATCACTTTTACTGGCGGCATTATCGCTCTTCACTGGATGTAATGAAGAAGCACTTCCCAAACCTAAAGCGATGTTGCGCCTGGAATATCCCAGTACGGAATATGGTTTAATGGATACGAAGTACTTCCAATTCAAAAAGAACCTCTTGAGCAATTTAAAGCAAAAGAACAACAACGCCCTTACCTTGGATTATCCTACAATAAAAGGGTCCTTGTTCATTACGTATAAGGAAGTCAATAACAATATTGATAAATTATTAATGGATGCCCAAAGATTGTCTATTGAACATTCTACTAAAGCAGATGGGATATTGCCACATCCATTCGTGAATGAAGAAGACAAGGTATACGGAATGTACTTTGAGGTTATTGGTGATGCCGCTTCACAGGCACAATTTTACGTTACCGATAGTACCAAACATTTTGTTACAGGGTCTCTTTATTTTTACACCAAACCTAACTATGATTCCATTTATCCTGCAGCGTTATATTTACAGAACGATATTAAAAAATTCATGGAAAGTTTAAGGTGGAAAGAATAAACTTTCTCTTGATTTTATTGTTCTTTACTCAATATTTTCATAGCATTCTCGATGCTACTATTGATTTGTTAGCGCAAAACTTTGACTTTTTCCTCTTCCTCGTCTAATCAAATTTGTTTTTGTTCAGTTAATTCTTTTCCATTTAAGATTTCATCAGAATCAAAGCGACTTACCAAAGCCTTGCATCCAATCCATCATATATTTCTCTGGATTGGAATACATAACCGTATTCTTTTGCATGTGAAATTACTTTCTTAAAATCGTCTTCTTGTTTTGCCATTTGGCAAAATTAGGATATTCCCCTAAAAGCGAAATGTTATTTTAACTGAAATTCTGCTGAATCTAGTAATCTTTTATCCTCAAAGACATTGAGGATATAATTTCCCGTTTTCAAAGACCCTTCTGGAATGGTAATAAAGTCACAGATTTGGGTTTCTACACCCATAAAATCAAATTCGACCTTTTTACTATATACATTGCCCTCTACGGTGATTGTATTGCCATTATCCTCAATAACACCCATATTTGGTCCTAAAAACTGAAAATAAAGTACTTTCTTCTTATTGATCATTGTCGGGTCCGCAATAATGCTAACACAACCTC
>CAZYQR010000054.1:0-11925 GCA_964649755.1 uncultured Maribacter sp.
CAACCCATTATAGGATATTACAGTGATCGCACTTGGCACAAAAGATGGGGACGAAGGAGACCTTTTTTTGCCATTGGGGCGATATTGGCCACAATCGCTTTGTTTGCCATGCCCAATTCCACTGCGCTTTGGATGGCCGTGATCATGCTTTGGTTAATGGATGCTTCTATAAATATTAGTATGGAACCTTTTCGAGCTTTCGTTGGTGATATGTTACCCAATGAACAACGTACTAGTGGTTTTGCCATGCAGAGTTTCTTTATCGGTATCGGGGCGGTTGTTGCATCTGCCCTACCCTATATTTTCACGAACTGGTTCGGAATAAGTAATGTAGCGGCCGATGGTAGTATTCCCGATGCGGTTAAATGGTCTTTTTATTTGGGTGGAATTGCCTATTTCTGTGCCGTAATGTGGACGGTTTTTAAAACAGAAGAATATCCTCCAGACGACTTGGAAAAACTTAAGTTGGAAAATGCTGAAACAGGCGTATTTACAGGTTTAAAAGAATCGTTTATGGGTATTTTTAAAATGCCGAAAACCATGGTGCAATTATCATTTGTACAATTCTTCTCGTGGTTTGCGCTTTTCGCTATGTGGATTTATACTACTTCGGCGGTAACAAGCCATGTGTATGGAACATCTGATACCACTTCAGCTCTTTATAACGAAGGAGCAGACTGGGTAGGCATATGCTTTGCTATCTACAATGGAATAGCTGCAATAGTAGCATTTTTATTACCTATTGTCGCCAAAAAAACGAGTAGACGAATAACACATTTAATGGCTTTAGTTATGGGTGGGATCGGTTTAATTTCCATTAACTTCATAACAGATCCAAATATGCTCTTGGTTTCTATGATTGGCGTTGGTATCGCATGGGCGAGCATTCTTTCTATGCCCTATGCCATGCTTTCAAGTATTTTACCGGCTAAAAAAATGGGCTACTATATGGGCGTTTTCAACTTCTTCATTGTTATTCCACAAATAGTGGCAGCAGGTATTCTTGGGTTTTTATTAAAATCCTTTTTTGAAAATGATTCTATCTACGCCTTGATTATTGGGGGAGTTTCCATGTTTATCGCTGCGTTGTTTTGTCTAATTGTCCAAGACAACGAAGTTCAGGATGAGACTGCTAATGCATAAAATCGGACATAATTTTAAAATTCGGATTAAAATCAATATTTAATCTACACATTCGTGAGCATAAGTTTGATAAAAAAATTCAAAGTATCATCTCCCTAACTACAAAGAGAATCGATATATTTCTTTTTTATTTCCTTATATATCAGTAACTTATAGTAATCAAAAAATATTCGCTATGGGCATTGTGAAATCATTGAATAAATGGGCCAATGCCCATTCATATTATCCTGTAGATTTGATCCGAGTTGCCTTAGGAGTTTTTCTTTTCATGAAAGGTGTTGATTTTATGTCGAACATTCAACAAATGGTTGCAGTCTTGCGACCATTTCAAGACATTCCCGGTGGTATGATGATTATACATTATTTAGTCCCGGCACATTTTGTAGGCGGATTTTTGATTTCAATTGGCTTATTGACTCGCTGGGCTGTGATGGCACAGTTACCTATTTTGTTCGGTGCTATTTGGGTAAATTTTCTTGATGTAATGAATATGAACAATCTTATTCTGGCAACTATAACGTTATTAGTATGTGTTTTTTTTCTTTTCTATGGTTCAGGGAAAAAATCAGCAGATTTTTATCTAAAAATGCAGCAATAGAACTTCATATTTTTTGATAAACCCAGTTAAATCATATATTTTTCTTGGAAATTAACCTAATACAAATATCCTGTGAGTTGGATCAAAACAATAAGCTATGAAATGGCAGAGGCCAAACTTAAGCGTATTTATAAAAGAGTTAAAGGACCTAATGACAATATAGACAATGTCTTGATGATCCATAGTTTAAGGCCCCATACCTTGGTAGGGCATATGACATTATATAAAAGTGTTTTGCATCATTCAGGCAACACTTTGCCCAAGTGGTATTTAGAGGCCATCGGGGTTTATGTAAGCCATTTAAACCATTGTGATTATTGTGTAGAACATCACTCCGCCGGACTAAAACGACTTTTAAATAACGAGGAGCGGTCTGCCTTATATTTTGAAGCTATCGATAAAGATAACTTGAACTCTTTTTTCGATACCAAATATTTAACTGGGATTAATTATGCCAAAAAACTAACACTGGAATTGAGAACGGTCAACGAAAATGATGTTAAACAACTTCAGCAAGTTGGATTTACAGATGGTGAGATTTTGGAAATAAATCAAGTCACAAGTTATTTCAACTATGTTAATCGAAGTGTTCTAGGTTTAGGCGCTAATACAAAAGGTGACATTATAGGACTTTCGCCCAAAGAAAATGATAATCCCAAAAATTGGAATCACAGCTAGGTCCCCTCCTGTAGTTAGATTAAAAAATTAAGCTTCAAGTGCTTTTTTTACATAGACCTTGGCCAAATGTGAACGATACTCCACATCTGCAAAATGGTCGGTCATGACATCTACTCCTTCCACGGCATGTACCGCCGCATTACTGGTCCCGTCATAGGCGTTTTCGACCGCTGTGGCCCGGTATGGCATATCCGCCACTCCCGTTACCCCTACTTTTACGGCACCTCCGTTTTTCACCACTGCCACACCTACCACGGCAAACCTTGAAGCCGATTGAAAGAACTTCTGGTAATTTCCATTGGACACTTTTGGAAAACGAACGGAAGTAATTATTTCATCATCCGCCAATGTAGTAGTAAATATTCCCTCAAAAAAATCAGTAGCAGCAATACGCCTACTACCATTTTTTCCTTCCACGACTATCGTGGCATCACAGGCTAAAACTGTAGCTGGATAATCTGATGAAGGATCGGCATGCGCTAAACTTCCCCCAATGGTTCCACGATTTCTAACTTGAATATCACCGATTTTTCCTGCGGTTTGAGATAGCACATTTACGTTGTCCTTGACTAATTCTGAATTTAAAATCTTATCATGTGTACAGTTGGCGCCTATAACGATCTCATCTCCATCCTCACTTATACCGTCCATTCCTGAAATACCGCTAATGTCAATCAATAATTCGAGGCGATTTAATCGCAACTTCATGGCGGGAATCAAACTATGACCTCCAGATACGACTTTGGCATCAAACCCATGTTTATCAAGCAGGTTTGCCGCTTCGTTCACGGAGGATACTTTTATATAATCAAATTTTGCTGGTATCATTGTTCTGTATTTTTTTAATTTGAATTTTGCATCGCTTTCCAAACGCGCTGTGGCGTTACCGGCATTTGAATATCGGATACCCCTAAATGGGCAAGGGCATCGACCACCGCATTTACTACCGCGGGTGTTGAACCAATAGCACCAGCTTCTCCCGCTCCCTTTACCCCAAGAGGGTTATGTGGGCATGGTGTCGTGGTCCTATCGGTTTCGATCATCGGAATATCATCAGCTCTTGGCATAGCGTAATCCATATACGATCCCGTAATCATTTGTCCTCCTTCATCATAGACCACTTCTTCCAGAAGTGCTTGCCCTACCCCTTGAACTACGCCGCCATGAATCTGGCCGTCAACGATCATCGGATTCATCACATTCCCCACATCATCACAGGCAACAAAACGCTCTAAGGTTACTCTTCCAGTATCGGGACATACCTCTACTACGGCAATATGAGCGCCAAAAGGATAGGTAAAGTTGGTAGGGTCATAAAAACTGGAGAAATCCAGCCCTGGCTCCAGCCCTTCCGGGTAGTCGTGCGGTACGTAAGCGGTTAAGGAAACATCCCCAAAAGAAATGGATTTATCAGTTCCCTTCACCGTCCATTTGCCTTCGGCATATTCCAAATCTTCCTCCGCTGCCTCAAGTTTATGGGCGGCTATTTTTGCCCCTTTTTCCAGTACTTTTTCTATGCTTTTCACAATCGCACTACCACCGACGGCCAAACTGCGAGACCCGTAGGTTCCCATTCCAAAAGCCACTTGATCGGTATCGCCATGTTCTATTTCGATGTCATCCATAGGGATTCCCAATTTATCAGCTACAAATTGCGCAAAGACTGTTTCATGTCCCTGGCCGTGGGAATGTGACCCCGTTAACACCTGTACTTTTCCCGTAGGTTGCACACGTACATGGCCCACTTCGAAAAGTCCTGCGCGAGCTCCTAAAGAACCAACTACCGCTGATGGGGCTATACCACACCCTTCGATATAAGTTGAGATGCCAACTCCTAATAATTTTCCATTCTTACGGGCCTCGGCCTGTTCTTTTCTAAAATCTTCGTAGCCCAACATTTCCAAACCTCTTTTTAGGACGCCTTCGTAGTTACCACTGTCGTATTGTAATGCGACCTGAGTCTGATATCCCGGTTCTTTGATACCATCAAAGGGTGGAATAAAGTTTTTAAAGCGTAATTCCGCAGGATCCATATCCATCTCCTTGGCGGCCTTGGAAATAATACGCTCCAACAAATAGGTTGCTTCCGGCCTTCCTGCTCCACGATATGCGTCGACCACTACAGTATGTGTGAAAGGTGCGACTACATTTAAGTGGATCAAAGGCGTAGTATAAACTCCTTGGAAAAGCGTACCGTGTAGATAGGTGGGTACGGCAGGTGCAAAAGTGGAAAGGTACGCTCCCATTGCACAGTATTCATCGGTAAGGTGGGCAACGATTTTACCCTCTTTGTCAAACCCCATCTTCGATTTTACAACATGGTCCCTACCATGGGCATCGGTTAAAAATGCTTCACTCCTATCGGACGTCCATTTTACAGGTCTTCCGATTTCCTTGGTAATCCATGTCAATAATGCTTCCTCCGTATAGTGAAAGATTTTACTACCAAATCCTCCGCCTACATCATATGATAAAACCCTTACTTTGTGTTCTGGAATTCCTAGAACAAAAGCGCACAATAATAACCGTATCAAATGTGGGTTTTGAGTACTTGTGTACAAGGTCCATTTATCCCTGTTCACATCATAATCGGCTATATAACTACGGGGTTCAATGGCATTGGGTGCTACCCGATGATTTCGATACTCCATTTCAGTGACGTGGTGCGCCTCAGCCAGTGCTGTCTCCACGGCGGCCCTATCATTACCTATACACCAGTCAAAAGCGGCATTATCATCCCATTGATCATGCACTTTAGGCGCTCCTGAGTCCATCGCTTTTTTAGGATCTGTTACCGCCGGTAATTCCTCATAATCTACTTCTACGAGTTCGGCGGCATCTCGCGCCAATTCCAAGGTCTCCGCTATGACAATGGCCACGGCTTCCCCCAAGTGTCTGATCTTATCTTTGGCCAAAAGTGGATGTTGGGGTTCCCGCATGGTCTCCCCATTTTTAAAATCTACCTGCCAGCCGCAAGGCACTCCATAAGATCCACAGCCGTCTGATGCAGTGTAAACCATAACTACGCCTTCTGCTTTCCGCGCCTCTGAAATATCAACATCTAATATCTTTGCATGTGCATATGGACTTCTGACAAAAGCGGCCTGAGTCATTCCCGATAACTTAATATCATCGGTATACCTTCCCGCACCTTTGAGAAAGCGGGCGTCTTCTCTTCTCTTTATGGCTTTTCCTATATATTTTTCCATGTTTTAGGCGTTTATTTTTTCAGCAGCGTACTGTATGGATTTTACGATATTGTGGTATCCTGTGCATCGGCAGAAATTGCCCTCAAGGCCATGCCGTATTTCCTCCTCTGTCGGGTTGGGGTTGTTTTTAAGAATGTCAGCAGCGACCATGACCATTCCGGGAGTACAAAATCCACACTGTAGCCCATGATTTTCTTTAAAAGCTTCTTGTATCGGATGCATCTCGCTTCCATTGGCCATACCTTCTATAGTTGTGATTTCACTGCCATCGGCCTGTACTGCCAGTAAGGTACATGATTTTACGGCTTTACCATTCAAAGTTAAGGTACATGCACCACAGCTGCTAGTGTCACAACCAATATGGGTACCAGTAAGGTTAAGTACTTCCCGTAAGTACTGGGCCAAACTAATTCTGGGCTCAATATCATGGGTATACTCCTTCCCATTGATTTTCATTGAAATTTGCATATGGAATTTATTTAAACGATTTGTATATTCTAATGAACTTGACTTGAATTCTAAATCTCAGGCAACTCCTTGGAGGAAGTGGATTCAATCTCCTTTTCCAAAGCCTGGAAAAATTGTTTCGAAAGTGTATTCACCACCCCGCTCATTATCCGTTGTCCCGTCCTCGCGAGCATTCCTGACATTCTGGCCTCTCCTGTATAACTCACTTGGGTATTGTCCGCATCTGTAGGCACCAAGTTTATTCCGATTTCCGCCACCACATTGCCTATCTTACTCTTCTGGTCTACAACGAGCAGACAACTTTCCCCATCGACCTTGTTGCGCAAGGCCAACTCGCCTTCAAAAACCCCTTTTACAGGCCCCAATCGAATTTGCGAAATAGCGTCATAAAGGTCTTCAGCTTTCAACTCCAGTTTTTCTATGCCCGGGGTAACTTTCTCAAGAACTGAGGAATCCATTAGCATTTGCCAAATTACTTCCGTAGATGCCTTCAATTCATACGTTCCCGAAATCTTCATTTACAAAACTTAAAGATTCAAGATAAAGAATTCATGAAGAAAATCATAAAATAAAAAATTAAATTTTATGTTATTCGTAGAAATTATGCTAAAAATATAAATACAATGTAATTTTAAACATATTGGTTTTTTTGCAAATTTCTTCGTTGCTTTATAAGTTGCAAGGCCGCCTTAAGGCTTTCCAAATTATGAGCAGATGCAAGTACATCTATATAAGGAAGAGCGGTTTTCATACCCAGCACATCTGGCGAAAAACTGGTACTACCGGCCAAAGGATTTAACCAAATTACTTTTTTGGATTTTTTATAAATATTTTTCATAGCCTCGGTCATCAAATCCGGATCTCCGGTATCCCAACCGTCACTTAGTATAAGCACAATGGTTTTTTTGTCGAGCATGCCATACCCATATTCTTTTACGAAATGGTTTAAACAACTTCCAATAGTTGTACCCCCGGACCAATGAGGAACCCGATCCGAAATGGTATCAAAGGCCTTTTCAAATTCGTGATGGTTCAATATTTCGCTTACCCGATGTAAGGCGGTGCTAAAGACAAAAGTTTCTATTTTATCATAAGCATTCTGGAAGGCGTATATGAGGTGTACAAAAAACCGACTATACAATTCCATGGAACGGCTTACATCGCAAAGTAAAATCAATTTAAGTTTACGTTCTTTTTTTTTCGTAAAGACCAACCGCTGTATCTCTCCGCCCATTCTCATGCTGGTTCTGATGGTATGGCGCATATCCAGGCTACGTCTTTTTTTGGCGATTTTCCTCAGTCGGCTTTTTTGATGAGCTAATTTTCTTGCCATTTTCTGCAACAAACGCATCATCAATCTCATTTCCTCCTCATTTAAATCCAAGAAGTCCTTTTTTGTCAATACTTCCAAATCACTAAAGGATGCTATTGCCTTTTCATCATTGGATGGATTCATATTTAGCCAATTTTTTAGGGATTCGAAACGCGCTTCCTGTTGTTGGGCCTTTGACCGCTTGTCCTTCATCGTTTCTTTCACATCCTTGATTTTGGAATCCGTCGCTTTTGATAGCTGATCTTTGAACTCAATATAGTAATCATCGAATAGCGAATGCTCATGTGCATTCTTTGAAAGTACTGCTTTTAAAGCCTCTCTAAAATAGTCCTCTTTGTTTATAGGTAAAAAAGATATAGCTCGCAGCGCATCGGCCTCCTCGCTAGGACTTAGGGCAAAACCTTTTTTTCGTAAAAAACGGCACAACAGGACCACATTAGCAGAGAGGGTTGTTTGGTGTGTAATAACCGTTTTGGACATGATTAATTAAGTGTTTAGTGTTACAAATACCATATTAGAACTGTATTAACGAGGAATCCGCCTCCCGATGGCGGGATGACGGACGACGAAGTAATCTCTTGAAATGTTGCATTCTTAAGATTGCTTCGTCGCCTAGGCTCCTCGCAAAGACGGCTTAGTTCTCCATACTTTCCGTTTCTACCCGATCCTAGAAGTCACTCCTGTCCTTTCCAGCAACTCAGAAAGTGCATCTTGGGTATGCCGTATATCCTGCCAATCTTTAAGTACCACTCCCAGCGTATCTTCTACAATCTTTTTGTCCAGATGGGTGAGATGCATACTTGCCAATGCTGTAGCCCAATCAATGGTCTCGGAAATTCCCGGTGTTTTTTCCAGCCTTAGTTGACGAAGTTCCTTCATGAACGAACAGATCTGTTGTCCTAATTTCGTATCTATTTCAGGCACTTTCGTCCGTACAATGGCCCACTCCTTTTCAAAATCGGGATAGTCTATCCATAGGTACAGACATCTTCTTCTCAAGGCTTCGGACAATTCACGGGTACGGTTTCCGGTTAGAATAATCTGCGGCTTATTGGTTGCTTTTATTGTTCCTATTTCAGGGATGGTTACTTGCAAGTCAGAGAGGACTTCAAGTAAAAAACTTTCAAATTCTTCATCGGCACGGTCAATTTCATCTATGAGCAATACTATTTTTTCCGAGTGGGTTATTGCCTGCAAAACAGGTCTTTTCAACAAAAACTTGTCCGAAAAAATGGTTTCTTCCAGCATTTTGATGTCTTTCCCCTTTTGCTCCTGCATCTTTAAGTACAATAGCTGGTGCTGGTAATTCCATTCGTACAGGGCATGGGTACTATCCAAACCCTCATAACACTGCAAACGGATCAAATCGGTTTTCAGGGCTTTGGCCATAACCTTGGCAATTTCGGTCTTACCTACTCCTGCTGGACCTTCAACAAGTAAAGGTTTCTCCAATTTCATTGCCAGAAATATGGACATGGCAACACCGCCATCATCAATATATCCTTGATTTTTTAGCATTTTTTGGACCTGGGATAGTTCTTTGGTTTTCATATACTATAGCTTAATCCTACGCAGATTAAGATACCCATATTCAACTATGTGAACAAATTTTTAATAGATAATCAAATACATCTTACAAATTATCTAACTGATTACTATTCTTGTCTTGGCTTATGGTCCAAAAGAAACCGATAAAAAAGAAGGTATCTGCGGAAGGTAAAATAGCCCTTCTATCAAAAACTCCAGTAGAATTGGGAGCATCGGCATATTGATAACCGTTCACATTATTAATACCCAAGGCGTTATTAACAGATAAGTACAATATCTTCTGTTGGGAAATAAGGTACGCCCAATTTAGACTGAGGTTGTTATATGATTTAGTTTTCTCTACCAGAAATTCATTGGTATTCGGATTATCATAGGGCCTGCCTGAAGCATGGGTATATGAAAACCCCATTTGTGAGCGCCAATCATTTATCCAATATTTAGTGACAACAGAAAAATTGTGTTTTGGGGCAAAATTTGGTGTAGCCTGTTCCTCAAAATTCAAATAGTCACGTTCTGTATCCAAAAAGGAATATGAAATCCAATAATCAAGGTTTTTGATATTCTTATTATCCCTCCAAAAAATATCCAAACCTGTGGCATATCCACTTCCTAAATTATTGTAGTTTGAATCGAATTGAGGCATATCAGTATCATACTTCACTAATTTATCATAATCCTTATAGTAGGCCTCTGCCCTGAACGTTTTGCCATCACCAGTATATTGGTAATTTAGAATGTAGTGGGAAGTTTTTTCAGTATCCAAAGCTTTGTCAAATTTTACATATTCTACTGATGGATTTTGATAAAAATCTCCGTAAGCCAATGAAAACTGTCCATTTTCACTACTCTTGTAGGCCAAAGAGAGCCTAGGTGCCAAATTGAAGGCCTGCGTGACATTTGAGTGTTCACCCCTTAAACCCAATTTCATTGCAAAACGATTACTAAAAAATATATCAGCCTCAGTAAACGCTGCAAAAAGGTCATCTTTGTAATCACTTTCAAATCTAAACCCGTCTTCAGTGAGGTAGGTATCGTCATAGTCTAGATTAAAGTATTCTCCCCCAAAATTCAACTGAAAACGGCTGCTGAAGTTTTTCTTCATTTTCAATTTTAGATGTGTGCCAATTTCTTTGGTTTCAATCTCATCAGCCAGGATTGCTATTTCATTAGTATCGGCAGAAATACTTACTCCTGCTAAAAGTGTCCATTCGTTTTCCAAGAAGTGCTTATAGGATGCATTGAAATAGAGGTTATTATTCTTCAACTTAAACCGAACAAACTCTTCATAATTAATATCCTCTTGTTCAATATCAAGATCACTATGGTTAAAACCTGTATATAATTTAAAAATATTATTTTCTCCCTTGCTTCGAAAAACAGCTTCCCCAGAAATAGATGCATAAGGCTTGTTCCAGCGAACGCCTTGGTTAGACGGAATCAAGAACTCATAAGGTGCCAAATTGATATAAGAGGTGTTAATGCTCAAAGATTCATTACCCCAAATTTCGGTATGCCCTACCCCTCCACCAACAGACATTACCGAGATATCCGTTTTTTCCTGTTCAGGTACATCTGTGGTATTCAATAACAAGACGCTGGAGAGTGCCTGACCGTATTCAGCAGAATAGCCGCCAGTACTAAAAGTAATTCCCTTAAAAAGAAATGGAGAAAATCGTCCTCTTGTGGGCATATTATTGGCTGTGGCATTAAAAGGTTGGAAAACACGCAGGCCATCAATAAAGACCTGTGTCTCTCCTGCTGATCCCCCTCGTACAAATAATCGCCCATCTTCACTAACTGTTGATGTTCCAGGTAGCGTTTGAAGCGCAGCCACAAAATCACCTGCCGCTCCGGCCGTGGTAACTATATCCAAAGGTTTCAATACGGAAACCTTGGAATTATCCCCAGCCTCAAATGAGCCCGCTGTCAAGGTAACACCAGTAAGCTGATTAATTGTCTCTCTTAGTGTTATTTGAAGATTCTTGAAAAATGTAACATCCCCTATTTCATAATGTGACTCATAGGAGATGTTTGAAATTACTAAAGTTTGGGTTCCACTTTCGGTGGTTTCAAAGGAAAAATTCCCGTTCTCATCGGTAGAGGCTCCATCATAGGTGCCTTCTAAATAAACATTCGCTCCGGTAATGGGAATGTCCTTTTCATCAATAACTGTCCCTGAAATTGAAGTCTGGGCAATAATTAAAGTTGAAAAAAGAAGTGAGATTGGCACTAATAGTTGTTTAAGCACGGCTGTTCCTTTTTGTTTCAACAAATGTGCGAACAGCATTGTGGCCACGCTAAATAAGATGACCGAATTGTATTATTAATGGCCTGAAATGTGCCTGATTATTTGAATTACAATTCGCTCCAAGTATTCAACAGTTGGGTATTTCCTTTTTTTAAAACCAACGCTTGTATGGGAAATTTGAACTATCTAATAACAATTAAAACTTTGAGCATCATGAAAACATTAGGACTTATTATCGGATTAGTATTAACAAGCTTTATAGTAACTGCCCAAAAAAGCGAGGGAGTTAACATTACCGTAATTATTGAAAATGTACTTTCCGATGAAGGGAAAATTATTGGAGCGTTGCATTCCACAGAAACATTTATGAAAGGCCCAGGCATACTGAATGAAGCAATTAATGCTGCCAAGGGAGAAGTTACCCTTACTTTTTCAGACGTAACACCAGGCACATTTGCCATAATGCTTTTACATGATAGTAATAACAATAATAGGATGGATTATGAAACCAATGGAATGCCTAAAGAAAGTTATGCGACTTCAGGAAGTTTAGAACTATATGGGCCACCTACTTTTAATGCAGCCAAATTTGAAGTAGCCGACGAAGATTTGGAATTTAAAATTCGTTTTTAACAGGAATTCATCAATCAAAAAAGGCCCTGACGGTACCGTCAGGGCCTTTTCTGATTCTATAAAATTG
>CAZYQR010000055.1:0-11859 GCA_964649755.1 uncultured Maribacter sp.
TGAGACTACTGAAATTTCAAATAAAGAAGAATCCAAACGTTTTCTAAGCCTAAATGGGGAGTGGAAATTCCATTTTGTTAAAGATCCAAAAAAACGGCCAACAGCTTTTCAAAATATGCATTTTGATGACTCTGATTGGGGAACCATCCCAGTTCCTGCCAATTGGGAAATTGAAGGTTATGACTACCCCATTTACTTGGATGAACGATATCCCTTTGATACGAAATGGCCTCAAGCGCCCAAAGATTATAATCCTGTTGGAACTTATCGCAGGGAAATAAAATTGAGCAAAGAATTCCTTTCAGAAGAGGTTATCATTCATTTTGCGGGCGCTAAGTCAGCCATGTACTTATATGTGAATGGAAAGTATGTGGGTTATTCACAAGGAAGCAAAACGCCGGCAGAATTCAACATCACCCCATACTTAAAAGAGGGCAAAAATATTTTTGCCATGCAAATGTTTCGATGGAGTGATGCCAGTTACCTAGAGAGTCAAGATATGTTGCGCATGAGTGGCATAGAACGCGATGTTTATCTCTATTCCCAGCCGAGGGCTTTTATATCTGATTATCATGCCTACACTAATTTGGACGATTCATATTCTAATGGGATATTCAGAGGAACGATATCCGTAAAAAACACAACAAATGATGTTATTTCCAGAATTGTCGCTGTGGAATTGTTAGATGAGAATGAATCCATCTTCGCCACTGAAAAAACCATTGAACTTTCAAAAGATTCAAAGATCGATGTGGTTTTTAATGATATCCTAAAAGAGGTAAAACAATGGTCGGCAGAACAACCTAACTTATATACTTTGAAGATATCTTTGGAAGATGAAATCAACCCAAAAAACAGCCAATATCTAAACAAGAAAGTCGGATTTAAAAGGGTAGAAATAAAGAATAGCCAAGTACTTATAAATGGTAAGGCCATCTACGTCAAAGGGGTAGATAGGCATGAAACTGACCCACACACAGGACATGTAGTCTCCAAAGAATCTATGGAAAGGGATATCAGACTTATGAAACAGAACAACATTAATGCGGTTCGAAGTTCACACTATCCCAACGATCCTTATTGGTTAGAACTTTGCGATACCTACGGACTCTATGTTGTTGATGAGGCCAATATTGAGAGCCATCCTCTGGCCATTGATGAAAAAACACAGATTGGCAATGAGCTTTCTTGGTACAAAGCCCATTTATCCCGCACACAAGGCATGTATTACCGCGATAGAAACCATCCTAGCATTTATTCTTGGTCGTTGGGGAATGAAGCTGGTGAAGGTGAAATTTTCAAAGCTACCTATCAATGGCTCAAAAAGGCTGATGATAATAGAATTGTTCAATATGAACCTGCAGCTAAGGAAGATTACACAGATCTATACTGCCCAATGTACCCAAAACCTGAATTCTTGATTGAACATGGTGAATCTGACTCCGACAAACCATCCATAATGATTGAATATGCCCATGCCATGGGAAATTCAGTGGGAAATCTTCAGGATTATTGGGATATCATCGAAAAATACCCCAATCTTCAAGGTGGTTTTATTTGGGATTGGGTAGACCAAAGTTTAGAATATAAAAATGAAGAAGGGTTGCCATTTTTAGCTTACGGACAAGACTTTCATCCGGATTTACCTACAGATGGAAATTTCCTAAATAATGGTTTGGTCGACCCTTACCGAAATCCGCATCCACATTTAGGGGAAGTGAAAAAAGTTTATGAACCAGTACAGTTTAAGTATACCATTGATGGCGAAGTCTTGATAGCGAACAAGAACTTCTTCTCAGATCTGTCTGACAAGGAAATAAGGGTTAAAATATTGAAGAATGGTAGAGAAATAGTACAACAAACAGATTCCAGTATAAATGTACAACCTAGGCAATCCTTAATTGCATATTTTGATAAAATTCCAACCGTTTTGGAAGCCAACAATGAATATATTCTTGAGGTAAGTTTATTACAAAAGGAATCTACGGCAATGATTCCCAAGGGTCATGAAGTAGCCTGGGACCAATTTGTAATGAACAAGGATGTTCAAAAAATCACGAAACCAGTTGTGGGCGGTGAACGTTTGAAAATTAAATCGACAGCATCGGAAATTGAAGTAGTGAACAATAATGTAAACTTAAAAATTACCGCTAAGACAGGGGAAATTGTATCATGGACATATGGAGGCAAGCTGATTACCACACAACCCATTCGCCCTAATTTTTGGCGGCCACCAACCGATAACGATTTGGGTAATGGTATGGATAAATGGGCCAACATATGGCAAGATGCTTCGTACAACTATCAAGCCTCCTTGGTAAGCAATCCCATTAACATTGATAATAAGGTTACTTATCAGGTTAGTTATGACCTTCCAGGTCATGAAGCTAAAGTATTGGTTTGGTATTCAATTCACCCCAACGGACAATTGTCTGTAGCCTACGAATTTCTACCAATAAAAGATGATTTGCCTAACATCCCTCGATTGGGCATGTATCTTACTTTAGCGAATGATTATAAAGAAGTTACTTGGTATGGCAATGGGCCTGAAGAAAGTTACTGGGATAGAAAAACTGGCGTGAAAACCGGTTTGTATACTGGTAAGATCATCGACCAATTCCATCGTTATCCAAGACCCCAGGAAACCGGGAATAAAACAGATGTGCGATGGATGGAAGTTTCGTCTAATGCAATGGCGCTTAAGGTATCATCAGAACAGTTGTTGAATGCCAGCGTATGGCCCTTTGCCATGACAGAGATTGATTTTAATACTAATGAGGCCATTAAGTCAGCATCTGGCTTGGTGCCAGTTACCTCTAAGCATGGAGCTGAAATTAAAATTGGTGAAACCGTACAATGGAATATCGATTTGCAACAAATGGGTGTTGGTGGCGATACCTCTTGGGGACGTTTGGTACATGATGCCTATACGATTTCTCCCAAACCTTACTCTTATAATTTTACGATTATTCCCTCAAGTATGGAATAAAAGGAAAATCAAGAATTGAACCAGCTACTAACTAATTGTTGCTCTTGTAAATTGCCTTCTTTGTGTTCAAACTCGTTTTTTATACTGTTCTGAATATAATCCTTTCCCCATATATCATAATTGGTTGCTACTTTTTCAATCGCATCACAAATAAAATCAACTTCTGCAGTTGTCATAGTTGGGTGAATCGACATTCGTACCCATCCAGGTCTTTCCATTAAGCAACCCTCCAAAATTTTCTGCTCTATTGCCTTAGAGGTCAATTCATTGACATGAAGTAAAAAGTGCCCGTAAGTTCCGGCACAAGAACACCCTCCCCGAGTTTGGATTCCAAAACGATCATTCAATAGTTTTACGATAAGATTATAATGCGCATCATCAATATAAAATGAGAATATTCCTAATCTATCTTGATGTTCCCCGGCCAGAATATGCAAATTATCGATTTGGGACAGTCTTTCAAATATCATTTTATTTATTTCATTTTCTCTATCATGAATATTTTTAACTCCCATTTCTTCTTTCAGTTGAATGGCAAAGGCCGTTCGAATCGCCTGTAAAAATCCTGGGGTTCCCCCATCTTCCCTCGTTTCTATATCGTCAATATAATCGTGGTTTCCCCATGGATTGGTATAAGTGACTGTACCACCACCAGGATTATCAGGAACCAAATTCTTATATAATTTCTTATTGAATATCAATACGCCACATGAACCAGGGCCACCTAAAAACTTATGAGGGGAAAAGAAAATTGCATCTAAATATTCCTCTTTGCTTTCAGGATGCATATCAATTTCCACGTATGGCGCAGAACATGCAAAATCAACAAAACAAAGTCCGTTATTTTGATGAATCATTTTCGCAATTCTATGGTAATCGGTTTTGATTCCTGTTACATTGGAACATGCTGTTATTGAAGCAATTTTTATTAGATTTTCTTGATACTTGTCCAATAATTTTTGAAAACTTTCAAAACAAATCAAACCAGTTTCATCACAAGGAATAACTTCAACCTTTGCGATGGTCTCTAACCAAGAAGTTTGATTGGAATGATGCTCCATATGGGATACAAAAACAATAGGTCTCATTGCATCAGGTACCTTTGTGTGTTCTTTTAAATTTTCAGATACTTTAAGCCCTAAAATTCTTTGGAATTTATTTACCGCACCTGTCATTCCGGTACCTACCGTTATCAGAATATCATCCTCACTTGCATTTACATGTTGTTTTATTTTTTTACGTGCCTTATTATAAGCCATTGTCATTACCGATCCGGTAAAGGATGTCTCGGTATGTGTATTCGCAACCATTGGGCCAATTTCATGCAATAGTCTTTCCTCAATGGGCCCATATAGCCTGCCACTCGCAGTCCAATCTGCATAAATTATGTTTTGCACTCCGTATGGAGAATTGAAAGTTTGGTCAACGCCAACAATGTGTCGTCTAAACTGCTGAAAGTATTCTTCCAAATCAGTAGATATGGTTTTTTGCCCTGATAACGAAATACCCATAGTATAGTATGTTTTCAATCTAATAAAGCACTGACTAAAATAAATATCAATGGTACTAAAATATTTGAAAAAAATATAAATAATACCCCTCTAAAATTAAACAAAACATTTGAGCAAATGCCCAAGTTTATCCTAAAACACGTCTTGGTCAAGATCAAAAAAAAGAGAAAATGAAAATTTTGATTTCAACCTTTGTAACATTTGTTACTTAAAAAGAAATTTGATTCAGTTAATATTAGACCAAACAAATAGATAAATTATGAAAAGAGATTTTGAAACTAATGTCATTGGGTGGGCTTTTATTATTTCTGCCGTATTACTCTGGGGTGGTTGGTTTTTTTCACCGCATCATTTAGGGGAGTACCTTGTTGCCTCTGATTTTAGTGCCGTAAATGAAAATTTATGGACATGGATTTGGATGTATCGTATTCATATTTTTGGATGGGTAATTATGGGGATAGCCATGTTCGCCTTAACTTCAATAGCAACAAAAAAGCCCTATCGCGTACTTATTTATCCCGGTACGGGCATGATAATCGTAGGTACTTTTACTTTGGCAATTGCAGCTGCATTTTATTACACCTTTGGGGCTTGGGGCGTTGGTAAAACTGCAGGAAAATCGCCAGAAGAAGTTCAACAGATTATGGATGGATTAAGCTACACTAATCATTACGTTACTTGTTTTGTTAGGTTTGGCCGTGTATTTTCAGGTGTTGGATTTGTAATTTTAGGTGCTGCTTTTGTTAAGTGGAACCTTGTGAACAAAGGTCTGGGTTGGTTGACAATCATAATGGGTATCGCATCTGGGGGTATAATTATGGCTATCCCAGATAATTTTGAAATTTACAAACCTTTATTTCACATTAAATCTGTTTGGCTTGTACTAATGGGCTTGACATTTTTGCGCAAAGGAATTAATTTACCTGAAACTGACGAAAAATAACTCCACAGAATTAAAGCTATTCTGAAAACTCTCAAATTAACTAAAAAAAAACCTCTGATAAAACAGAGGTTTTTTCAATAAATCACTAAAATAAAATCTACTTGGCACAGTAGTCGAATATAAAATTAAGCTAGATTATTGCTTTATTTAATTTAGATCAATTGGAACAATATCTCCTAAATCCTAGGAATTAAACTGAAGTTGCCTATTCCAATCCTTATTAATCCATTTCCTGTAATTTCATAAGCGCTTCAGATTTTGAATTCACATTTAGTTTTAAATAAATATTCTGAATGTGAAAATTTATAGTACTCGTTGTTACAAATAATTTGTCTGCAATAATTTTATAGGTTGCTCCTCTACACAAATAATCAATAATTTGGTTTTCTCTTTCAGAGAAGAAAGTATAAGATTTTACCTGAAAATTTGATATTACTTTTTGTACAATATCCCTGCTCATCGCTGCGCCTTCATATTTTATAGAATTCAGGGCACGAAGAAGTCGTTTTTTGCATAATGGTTTTGTTAAATATCCATTAGCACCATTTTTAAAGGCTTTCTTAATAATCTCAAAGTCAGATTTATTGCTTACCATCAATATCTTCACGTGCCTATCTTTTTTATGAAAAAGGCGTATTGCTGGTATGCCTGTGAGAAAGGGAAAACATACTTCCAAAATAATGATATCGGGTAATGTACTGGCATAATCCTGTAAGGCATTTTCTATTGAGCTATAAACGCCCTCAAGGGAAAAATCATTATATTTTTCGAAGTACGTATTGTATTCCTCATGTAGTAATACATCATTATCAATAACAATAATTTTTAAAACATCTGATCTCATAACATAAAGTATTTTGATTACATAGGTCTAATTATTTATTAAAGAACTAAAATTAGAATTGATAAAATTCAGGGATATAAGTATTGCATAAAACACAATTAACCATAACCAAAAGACGGGGGAATTTTACCTAATTATTCAAATAATAAGGCACTGAAACGATACAGCAATCCAATTACTTAGGTATAAAATAAGGTGTGCCCTATTTAGTCCCAATTAGTAATTGAAATTTATCCGTCTATTGAAAACAATTGTTAGGATCTGTAGGCTTGCTCTAAATGTAAGTTGATACTAGAATGCCTTAGGTATTTTACATTGCTTTGGTCAAAGCTTTGCCCTTTACATGTCGTGGGTTCGATTCCGACTTTTTGAATACTCTTTTTAGTACTCTTTTTAGTACTCTTGAGGTTAAGATAGGTTTTCATTTTCATTGGGGGATTTGAAGGTTAAAATTATTTGATTTAGGTTTAATACTGGAATAAATATAGAAAAATATTATAAGCACTAGGATTATTCCTACATTTATTCGTTCAAATGCACTAGTAAAATACAGGGATACAGAAGTTTTTAGGTAAGAAATGAGTGTGAATTGTCATAAAATAAAGGAGGGGCTTTTTATCTATTAAGATAGCCCCTCCCTTTAAACCCGGTAATCAAACAACTCATTGGAAACCTTTCCCAATCTCTTTATAAGGACTAAATATCACTTAGAATTTCGTCCTTTATAATCGTAATTTTATATCTAACTCTGCTGGTGGAATTTTGATCATTCAGCATTTCGAGCCATTAATCCGTATAAATGTTTGCCGCCGTGGCATTTGCACTATTAACCTGCATGATCCATTTTTCATCCCGATATTTGCCATTTAAATTCGAGACAAATGCTGTTTGGGCATCTTTTTTATAATTAAAATCGGCCAAATAAACATAGTAGAGACCATTATCTTTGTTATAAAACTTTTTAGCATCCAAACCCTGCTCCTTAAGTGTGTCCATAAAAGCATTCAAATACTTTTTGCTTTTGTAAACATTGGCAATTACATAGAAGCCAGATTTCACACCTATAATATCTGCTTGGTCCAAAACCTTTATTGGAAGCTTTTCATATTTCTTATGTTCTTTTGAAGTCATTTTTTTAGGTGCTTCTTGTTCTTCGTTACTTGCGACCAAAATGGTGCTCTGCGGCTCGTTATAATTTTTTAGGTTTGATTTGATACTTTGTTTTAAATCATTCCGTAATATCCTAACAATAGTTTCAAACCTCTTTTCAAAATCTTTGGACCTGGCAATTTCAATCGAATCTTGCCTGAAAATCAATTCATCTAAAATCAGACGGTTTTCAAAGGCTAACGCATTTGAGTCTTGTTCATTATTCTCAATTATTAGATTCTTCTTTTTCCCATTCTCCTTTTCACTGTTCTCCGCAGTCAATCTTAAAATCTGCTCTTCATAATTCCTTACTATACGGTCTATTTTCGCATCTTGTGAACTATCTGCATAACTATTATCTTCATCATTATTTTTAAAAGTATAGGCTAAGGATAATTCATGATTCCATCCTAAATCGGCTTCTTTTTGTTTAAAATCTTTCTCCATCAAATACCCTATTGACATTTTTTTATTGAGGTTGAATCCTAAACCCATTGATATTCCATATTCATCATCCAAAGTAGACTGTAACCATCCGTAATTTGGTAAATCCAATAAAACGGATCCAAGATAGGATAATGAACCATCTATATTTTTACCCATTTGTACTAAAGGCATAAGTCTCGCATTTTCAAACAATCCTCTTGAAGTACCAAAATTATGAGTGTATTGTAATGATGCTTTAATGCTTTTATCATTTAACTGGGTTAAAAATTCATTCGTGGTTTGATTAAATTTAATCATATCCTCGGCATACAGTCCAAAATCAAACTTACCAACAGAAAGTGTAATTCCAGGTTGAATTGCAATTTTGCTCTCTTTACGGGCATTTCCGACTTCGGGATCGTTTTCTGTAACTATAACACGGTTCTTATCAAGACCTTCATTAAAATACGTGACATTGGTCCCAAAAGTTAATTTGCTCTTATCTCCCAACCGTACCGCGGTGGCATAATTGGCATTGAACCCAAACTCTTGAACAACACCTGCCCACTGACTATAAACACCAATGCCCAATGCTGTATTCTCATTTAATCTATTACTAAATCCAAGAAAATAATTCTGATTATTATCATCAAAAGCGGCATATTGATTTCTATGTAAAATATTTAGATAGGATTTATTTTCACGTACCAAAGAGAATGTCGGATTGATCAAGAATCTATTAAAAAACAATTGATTATGATACGTACTTTTTGAGCTCAAATTTGGGCTTGCTTCTTGGCCAAATACGATAGACATATTTAAACCCATCGATAATACCATTAGCAAACTTATCTTAATTACTATGCTATGAGAAGTCATGTTATAAGATTAGGGGTTAAGTAATAATGCAATATTTGGGTAAAGTCACATTTAACTAGCGACATTTGTTCAAATTGGGTCAGACATAAGTTGTGGTTGATTTCGCAAATCATTTAAGATGAAATATTTTCACTACTAGTTCTGCCTGATTATAGTTCTAAACAGTTTACTATTCATCTTCATAAAGAGAAGTGGTATAATCAACTTTTAAATCATTGTCCAGAATTTCCAATATGTCGAATTCTTTTTTATCAAGATATTTAGCCGCCTCTTGGTTGTCAATTGAGAAAGCTACTTGATGAACATTTTCTTTGCTTTTTCCACGATTAGACACGACATATCCCATGCCTCCATTTGTTTTAAAGCGAACTGTGAAATCATCTTCCTCGCTATTGATAGAGCTTCCTAGATTTACAGCCAAACCAACATTCTTCTGATCTACCTCAACCATAAAAACGTCTAGTCCACCTTGACCCTCTCGCCCTTCAGAGGCAAAAAGCAATGTTTTGCCCCCTACTAGATTTGGATATAGATCATTCTTCTTCGTATTCACCTTTTCACCTAGGTTTTTAGCAATACTTAAACTACCATCATTTCGTACTGAAGAAACATATATATCGTATTCGCCATAGCTGCCTGGCATGTTCGATGCAAAAAACAGACGTTTGCCATCATAAGAAACTGTTGGGTGTAGTGCTGATGAATACTTGGGACATAAAGCAATTTCCCGAATATTTTGCCATTTACCATTTTCCTTTTTTGCCTGATATATTTTATGCACCAATTCTTTTTTCGAGAAAATACCGGTCAGTGGTTTTTGATAATTGGACTTGCTAAAATAAGCCGTATTACCATCAGCTGTTAAGACAATTGGTGATTCGTATACATTTTCTGGATTAAGTCTTTCAAGATTTAGCGGATAAGCCTTGTTCTTGCCAGGAGTGCGATTATTTGAAAAGTATTCGCTTTTTAATAATACTCCTTTGGATGAGCGATTATCAGCCAATTCCGTAGAATTGCTTTTTAAAGGGCTCCGTTCCATTTCGTAATCAGATTTGATCATTGTTAACCAATCCTGATGCTCGGGCATGGACGAAACTTCTATACCCATAGACTTTCTTAAGGCATACTTATACCTCTTCTGATAGCTATTATTTAAAACTCCATTGGGGCTATGCCCTTTGAGTTTGTCATACCAAAATAAGGCTGTCTCAAAATTCTCAGATAGGAAATTGGCATTTCCTAAATCCTCGAAAATCTCCTTTTCTTCATAACCCAATTTTTTGAGTTTCAAAAAACTTTCTACCCTTTTGTGGGTATCATACATTTCTGTATTATCATTTTTAGAGGTTTTTGTTGTTTGTGCGGTAATTGAATTATAACATAATGTAATAATAAACAAGATAGCCGCGTTGTAGGTAAAAGCATTTCTCATATTGTTAAGATTTTGGGGTTCTTACATAAACCAAATGTCTGTAAACATTTCCAACAACTAGCTAGTAATTTTTCATAGGTTTTAAAATATTTACATAAAGATGTGTGACTATTTGCTATTAATACCTATAAAAGGTTCATTCCAAATGTATAATCAAGACGTGTCCTAAAAAATTAACTAAGGTTTCATATCTTTAGTTGGATTCTTTTTTCAATAGGAGTCTAATTGTAATACTTTAAGGATTAATAATATGGGGTCTTTAGTACCTGACACTAGCATGATTTGTTTAACTAGCACTTTCTATTATGAAAAAAATCAATAAAGAAGACATTAAACAAGAGGTATTTGACCTCTATGACGACTATGCACACGATAGGGTAAGCAGAAGGTTGTTTTTGGATAAACTATCTACCTATGCCGTAGGTGGACTCACCGTATCCTCTTTACTAAGCTTTATTTCACCGGATTATGTAAAGAAAATTCAAATAAAACAGGATGACCCACAATTAAAATCTGAATTTATTACCTATGATTCGCCAAAAGGCGGGGGTGCAATAAAAGGATTGCTTTCTAGACCTGCTGATGCCAAGGGAAAACTTCCGGGCATAGTGGTAGTTCATGAAAATCGCGGATTAAACCCGCATATAGAAGATGTAGGCCGACGGGCTGGGCTAGCAGGTTTTATTTCATTGGCCCCTGATGCGTTAACACCTTTGGGTGGTTATCCCGGTAATGATGATGACGGTCGCGAATTGCAGCGAAAGCGAGATCGCAACGAAATGTTGGAAGATTTTATCGCAGCCTTTGAACATTTGAAAACGCACCCTGAATGCTCTGGCAAAGTAGGTGTTGTAGGCTTTTGTTTTGGGGGTTGGATTTCTAATATGATGGCGGTTAAAGTTCCTGATTTAGAGGCAGCAGTTCCATTTTATGGTGGTCAACCAAAAGAGGATATCGATAAAATCAATGCTCCCTTATTACTGCATTTTGGGGAATTGGATAAACGCGTTAATGAAGGCTGGCCAGCCTATGAAGCAGCTTTAAAGGAACATGGAAAAGAGTTCAAAGCCTATATTTATGAGAATGCCAACCATGGTTTTCATAACGATACGACACCAAGGTATGACCGAGAAGCAGCTACCTTAGCTTGGGAACGGACCATTGATTTTTTTAAGGAAAATCTGAAATAGAAACAAAAGAATTTTCTACCTACCCTAAATCAGATAGGTAGGTAGAAGAATAAAAAATCACTTTTGCTGTGGAGCACTCCTGCGTTTAGGCATTACCAAACTGTCGGCAGGATAGGTTTTCTTTAAATAATCCATCTGCGCCTTGGCCCAATCGACAATCATTTTACGCTGATCATCAGTTAAATTCGCCTCTGAATGCAGACCAAAATTGGTATATGAAGGCAACGGCATTTCCTTATCCCCTACCATTTCGATAATTTCATCAAACTTATGGTTTTGGACAAAGAGCGGTTTTTTAGTGAACTCTGAAAAATTCAAGTGTTTCTTTCCATCGACAACATGATCATTTAACCACCAGGCTACGGGCTGTACATTAGCATACCAAGGGTACTTCGTTTTATTGGAATGGCAATCGTTACAGGAAACTTTCAATATTTGGTTTACTTCAGCAGGGACTTGATATTTGATTGAAATGTCATTTGTAAGGTCATTC
>CAZYQR010000056.1:0-11719 GCA_964649755.1 uncultured Maribacter sp.
GCTTGAGTATCTATTTGCTCCAATACCTGGACTCCTAAAACCTGAAAGTAAGGATGCCTTGACTGGAATATTAACCTATCATGTTGTTTCTGGTAAATTTGAGGCGGCTGCAGTTATTGATGCAGTAACTAAAAATGGAGGAAAATTCATGGTAAATACCGTGCAAGGAGGTGCAATCACAATCTCCCTAAAAGATGGTAAAGTCATGCTTACTGATGAAAATGGTAGCACTTCTACCGTTGTTATGGCTGATGTCGGAGCTTCTAATGGAATAATACATGCCATTGATAGTGTGGTGATGCCCAAATAATAAAGTTTCCCCAAGAAAAAACCGCTAATATTCTTTTAGCGGTTTTTTTATTGATTTTATTTTTAATCTATGGTGCTGAAGTACCATCATCCAATTTCCCTTTCTTAAGTTGGCGACGTATCTTCCTGATAGCTGATTCTATTGATTTTTCTGGTTCTATAATATTGAATTCACCCCAAAAGTCTGGATCAGCAAACCCGATGGCCTCATCACCCAAAATGATTGAGGTTTTCATTCGCTCCTTGGACTTAGGCATTTCGTTGGTAAGGTTTTTTTCCCAATCAGTAACTGCCATTTCACAAGTCATGCTATAAATTGAATTGAACAATTTTTTATCCCAGTTAATTTTAAATTCCAAGAGAACATTACTATAACCATAATACCATCTTCCATCTTTTTCTCGATAATCGACCCTATAGGCAACTTCATTGGGCCAGACTTTGGCGTTTGCTGGCTTTCGCCTAACAAATAACTTTGAAGCTTCATATTTGTTAGTTATGTTCAAGGAGTAAATGGCACTGGTCAGTATTTTGTTTTCCGCATCTATAAATAATTTACCTTGATATAGTTGCTCATAAACCGATGGTTTTTGAACAAAATTAACTACATAAATATGTCTATCTTTTATCTTAGTTGAACGGTCATAGCTAAAATCATATTTATCCAATGATGTTTTTTCGAAGATGTATTCCGGATATTTCATTATATCAACAAAAAGGGCGTTAAACGGACCACCTTGTAGTTTAAGGGCAATGGTATCCAATTTACTATAATCAGTACTTTTCCTAGCCTTATACAATTGTACGGCATCTCTTTTGGAAGAAGTATATGGGGTCTTATAAATATTTACAACTGCCTCGGAAAGAGATACATTCTTCTTTCTTTTTTTAATAGTCTCACGATAAAAAGCGGTCATTAAGGTTGAGTCATCAAAATAATTTTGCCCACGTTTTTTTAAGGTTTCGCGTACTAGGTCTGCTGCATTCTTCGGAATGCTAAGACTAACTTCACTTAATTGAACAACTGATACATCCAAGAAGACCTTAGTGTTGTTTGCATTGAATTGTGATAAAGAGACCAGTTTGGTTTTGTACCCTAAGTAAGAGATGAGCACATTGGCTTCATCCATAGTATTGGGCACTTTTAGGGCAAATTCACCTTCTGTATTCGAAATGGTACTGATATTCGTATCTTCTATGGAAAGGGTAGCAAAAACCAATGGTTTTTTGGATTCGGAATCCATTACTTTTCCCTTGTACTGTTTGTAGTTCAAGTTCTGTTCTTGTGGCACCTGATAAAAAGCAGCAGCTTCCGGAATTCCTAGGACACCAATAAACAGCATTACGAAAAATACTGCTGATATCGATTTCTTGGTTATTGCAAGGATTATGTATTTCATGATTGATGAATTTATAGATTTAAAAGAATAATAGGTTTTTCTAAGTTAATGATATTAAAGTACATATGTCGTTAAATTATACATTTATTAACTACTTACGTTAAGTACTTGCTAACATATTAAACACTGAGATTTCAGCAAAAATTCAAAATTATTACAACATCCACAATGACTTATGTCATGCTGTCCTAGTTAAAAAGATAATTTATAATTCCAACAATTGATTTTTCCTAATGGGTTTTGGATGAATCAGAGATCAACCGATTGATTTCCTTAAGTTCGGCAGGAGTCAAGTCGCGCCACTTTCCTAATGGCATATCCAATTTTACGTTCATGATACGTATGCGTTTTAACTTTCTAACGCGGTAGTCCAAATACTCACACATACGCCTAATCTGGCGATTAAGTCCTTGAGTAAGAATAATTCTAAACTGGTATTTACTAATTTCTGTTATCTCACATTTCCTTGTGACTGTATCTAAAATAGGAACGCCATTTGCCATTCGTTCCAAGAACTTTGTAGTGATAGGTTTATCCACAGTAACCAAATATTCTTTTTCATGGTGGTTCCTGGCACGAAGTATCTTGTTTACAATATCCCCATCATTGGTCAAAAAAATGAGCCCTTCGCTGGGTTTGTCTAATCGTCCAATAGGAAAAATGCGCTTGGGATAATTAATAAAATCAATGATGTTGTCCTTTTCAACCTTTGAATCTGTTGTGCAGACAATTCCTATAGGTTTGTTAAACGCAAGGTAAACCGGTTTTTCTTTTGGTTCGGAAATAAGTTCCCCATCAACACGGACTTCATCCTCAGGAATGATTTTAGTGCCCATTTCAGGCACCTGACCATTGATCGTAACTCTTCCTTGGTCAATAAGCTTGTCTGCCGCTCTACGTGAACAGTAACCTACTTCGCTTAAAAATTTGTTGATTCGGGTTTGTTTAATATTCATTGATATTTCTTTCTATTGCGTTCAAATTTATAAATCTCCCTTCCAAGTTCGGCAAGAAAGGGTATCCCAATATCGTCATATTCATAAATATTGTCATTGAAAATACCATTCTTATTAACTAGAATGGTAGCCGTGAGCATAAATTCAACTTTGTTTTTGGAGTCAAGGATGTAGGCACAATCAGTTAAGGTGCCATACGCATAACCCACTTTGTTATAAATTTTGATGTACTCTGGCATATCTTCTTTATTGTCTCCGAACATGAAGAATTTGACATAGCTATCATAATATTCAATTGGATCATACCCTACTTTCTTTGGTAACGTATGCATTGCTTCAAGGATGAATTTCCGCTGTTCATCGTTTAGTTTAAATCGCTCATTTTCACTAAATGCCTCAGGAATGATAATCCGTTTGAGAGTCGCATGTTGTGCATTTATGGGATAATAGTTTTTTAGAGCGAAACTGAATGGTTCTTGCATTAAGGAATCATCTATAATATAACCTATTCCTTTTTCAATTTTATTGATTTTCAAAGGTTTAGGTGAAGTGTTGATAGAGCCTTCCATTGCCGCCGTAGTACTATCATTTAAATAGATTATTAACGGTTTTGTGGTAATTTCATCAGCATTTTCGGCTGAAAGTCTGTGTGAAATCCGTACTTGAGAAATACCTTTTTGTTCTAAGTTCCTATTAAGGGCATCCTGTCCTAAAAATTCCAATAATCTGTTATTGGCCTGATTATCACTTACTGCGAATATTTTTGATACATCTGCAGCGAATGTGGTTTCGACAGTATCTCCTTCAATATAAAAGCGGGTATCCTTGTTAAGTGAATCCAGTTGGTTCAATTTCTCCATTGCCATAACTGCAATAGGGAATTTTACAGTGCTAGCAGGGTAGAAATAGTTGTTGTCATCAACCTGAAAATCATAATCCTTAAAAATTATGCTATCATTATCCCGGTTTATTTGCGTGAATTTTATTTGAACTTCATATTGGTCAAGGCTGTCAATGACTCGTTTTATCTTAATATTTTCAGAGGCTAATACATGGGCCAAAGGGTTTGTTGCTTTGTTTGTCTTTTCACATGAAACAACAAAACAAAATAGGCATAGTACTAAAAGTAGGGTTTTAGACATAAAACAAGCTTGATCAATCTTCATAAACTTCACCGCGATGTGGTTTTAAAGCATCGCGCATGGTAATCATATTTGATTCCTCAACCACCATGTAGGCGAAACTATGCATGTCATTAATATGCTGATATCCTGTTATCTCCAAATCCAGTTTTTCAAAAGCAATGAATTCTTTCAAATGCTTTTCGTGGTGTTCGGCAGTTTTCCCTGCTGTTGATCCTCTAAAATCCCAAATTAGTTTAATCTTTCTAGTCACTTGTAATGGATTATTGAATTAAGAATTAGTTACCGTAATTAGGTTAGCGGCAAATTATTTAAAATCTCAGTAGTGTACATCGTCATTTTAAAGTTTGCTTCACTAATGTAATGAATATTGTTTGCGGTAGCCAAAAATGTGTTAATGAAAGTCTATATAACTTGTTTAACTTTAAGTATTTGTTATTTTTGCGGGATGTTTTTTAGATTGAAAAATACTTCTTTACATAAATATTCATGGGTGTTCATGATGCTTTTTTTGGTGTCTTGTAATTCGCTTTGGAAAGACAGTTCGGGAGCTGGTCCAATTGCAAGAGTCGGTGAATCTTATTTGTTCATAGAAGAGGTTGCACCTTTTTTGACTGACGGAATGACTAAAGAAGACAGTGCCTCTTTCGTTACCTCCTATATTAATAATTGGGCTTCAAAACAGTTGCTGCTCTCAAAAGCCAAGATTAATTTGTCTGAACAGAGATTAGCGGAATTCGATGCCTTGGTGAATACTTATAGAACCGATTTGTACACACGGGCATATAAAGAGGCATTGGTACAACAGGGTAGTGATTCAGTTGTTAGTCAATCTCAAATGGAGCGTTTTTATGAAAAAGAAAAAGAGAACTTTAGGCTTAAGGAAAAAATTGTTAGTCTTAGATTTATTGAGTTGCCACTGCAATTTCTGAATAAGGAAACAGTCATAAGTAAGCTTAAAAGTTTTAATGATGACGATGTAAGATATTTGGATTCAATCGGAGTACAATTCAAAAAACTCAATTTTAATGATTCAATCTGGGTGAGTGTTAGTCGCGTAAGGGAGGAAATTCCGTTGTTGACCCTTAAAAATCAGGATAGATACTTAAAAAAATCACAATTTTTTGAATTGCAGGATTCATTAGGGGTATATTTGACAAAGATTACAGGAGTACTTGAAATCAACGATATTGCACCCTTATCTTATGTAGAGCCCTCTATAAAACAGGTGCTGTTGAACCGTAGAAGGTTGGATTATATTAGAAAGTTGGAAACCGAGATAATAGATGAAGCTATTAAAGATAAAGAATTCGAAGTCTATGTACAAGACGAATAAAATTACCCTATTACTATCACTTTTGTTTATATCTAACATTGCAATTTCCCAGGTCCCTGAGGAAATCCCTGACACTCAAATTGAACCTCCACTACCTGAACTTCAGGCTGATATGGAAATCAAAAAAGACTCAACACCAAAATTCAAGAAATTAAAACTTGATGGAATAGCCGCAGTAGTGGGTGACTATGTGATTTTAGAATCGGATATTGAAAAAACCCTGATTGATCTTAAAAGTCAAGGTGCAATGACAGAGAACATAACTAGATGTGGCCTTTTAGGTAAATTGATGGAAGATCGTTTATATGCCCATCAGGCAGTTCAGGATAGTTTATTGGTTTCTGATGATGAAGTGAATCTTACTACCGAAAGACAAATTCAGTCCTTTGTTACCCAAATGGGTTCTATGGATAAATTACTCAAGTTTTATAAAAAGGAAAGTGAAGCGAGTTTAAGGGAGGATATCAACAAAATAAATAAATTAAGGATGTTGTCTGAAAAAATGCAAAATAGCATTGTTTCGGAAATTGAAATCACCCCTGAAGAGGTACGTCAGTTTTTCAATAAAATTCCTGAAAGTGAACGCCCTGTATTTGGTGCACAACTTGAAATTTCACAAATCATAAAAGAGCCCAAGGCAACAGATATAGAAAAGCAAAAGATCATTGATAAATTAAATACCATAAAAGCTGATATTGAGGATAACGATGCCAAGTTTAGTGTAAAGGCCATTTTATATTCTCAGGATCCTGGTTCAAAATCCAAGGGAGGTTTTTATAGTATAACAAAGGATACAGGTTTTGATAAAACATTCAAAGATGTTGCCTTCAGTATGCAAGAAGGTGAGGTATCCGAACCCTTTGAAACCATTTTCGGATTCCATTTAATTTATATTGAAAAAATCAGAGGTCAGGAATTGGATTTACGCCATATCTTGATTACTCCGGAGATTTCCCAGGATGCTTTGGATGAGGCGAAGGCTGAGTTGGATACAATACGCAAGCATATTTCTGAAGGCAAATATACGTTTGCAGAAGCTGCGCGAAATTTTTCCGATGAAAAAGAAACAAAATTTGATGGTGGACTTTTAAGGAACCCTATTACTTATGATTCAAGGTTTGAATTGACCAAAATGGACCCAACGCTTTATAATCAGGTAAGAAATTTAAAGGATAATGAAATTTCATTTCCTATTTTTGAGCAAGACCCTAGAGGAGGTGGCCCGAAATATAAGCTTTTGAATGTTACAAATAGGTACGATGAACATATAGCGGATTTTGCTATGGATTATACTAGAATCCAACAGTTAGCGCTTACCGAGAAACAATACAATGCTATTAAAAAGTGGATGAGAGACCATATTGATGAAACCTATATAAGTGTCAACGAGTCTAACAAAGGTTGTGATTTTGCCAATAACTGGGTAAAGGATTAAGAGCATGTCAGATGTAACCGCCATAAATAACTTAGTCAAAAAACACCTTGCCTTAAAGCAAGAAATAGCAAAGGTTATTATTGGTCAAAAAGATGTAATAGACCTTATTTTGTTGTCTATTTATACTGGTGGTCATTCTTTATTGATTGGTGTTCCAGGATTGGCGAAAACTTTAATGGTGAATACCATTGCCCAAACTTTGGGTCTCGATTTTAAAAGAATACAGTTTACCCCTGATTTAATGCCCAGTGATATTTTGGGAAGTGAAATTTTGGACCAAAACCGAAATTTCAAATTCATTAAGGGCCCCGTCTTTTCGAATATCATTTTGGCTGATGAAATAAATAGGACACCACCTAAAACGCAGGCAGCTTTATTAGAAGCGATGCAGGAAAGAGCTGTGACCATAGCTGGTAAACAACATAAATTGAAATTACCATATTTTGTATTGGCCACTCAAAACCCTATAGAACAAGAAGGAACATATCCGCTGCCAGAAGCTCAATTGGACCGTTTTATGTTCGCTATTGAATTAAAATACCCTTCGATCGAAGAGGAAATAGCTGTTGTTAAGGCAACCACTTCGGACGAAACTGTAAAAATCAATGCACTATTGAATGCTGAAGAAATTTTGGAAGTACAGCATGTGGTACGGCGAATTCCAGTTCCTGATAATGTTGTTAATTATGCCGTTACCCTGGTCAATAACACAAGGCCAAATCTAGAATCTGCACCTGATTTTGTAAAGCAATACTTAGATTGGGGAGCAGGACCCAGAGCTTCCCAAAATCTTATCTTAGGGGCAAAGGCCCATGCTGCAATCAACGGTAAATTTTCTCCAGATATCGAAGATGTACAGGCCGTGGCTATGGGTATTCTTCGTCATCGAATTATTAAGAACTACAAGGCTGAAGCTGAGGGTATTACGGAGGAAGATATTGTGAATAGATTGTTTTGATTCCCAAATACCAATTTGCCCTGTAATCAGGGACTTCTTCACGTTATTTCTAAAAGCTTAGCATCGTAATTGTCAAATTATCAAAATCGGTGTAATCCTTGCGCAAAAATTTTATTTGCCACACGGATTTTCTTATTTTCGCTGAATTACTTTAACCATAAATACTCTATATAATGGCATTTGACATTGATATGATTAAAAGTGTTTACGCGAAGATGGCTAGTCGAGTTGACAAGGCTCGAGAGATAGTCGGTAAACCACTTACCCTGTCTGAGAAAATTTTATATTCCCATTTGTGGGATGGCACCCCTTCAAAGGCTTTTGTTCGTGGTAAGGATTATGTTGATTTTGCACCAGATCGTATTGCATGTCAAGATGCAACGGCCCAAATGGCTTTATTGCAGTTTATGCAGGCCGGTAAACCAAAAGTGGCCGTACCTACAACGGTGCACTGTGATCACTTAATTCAAGCAAAAAATGGTGCAGTTGCTGATTTAAAGGTGGCAAATACAACAAGTGCAGAAGTATTTAATTTTTTGGAATCTGTTTCGAATAAATATGGAATTGGTTTTTGGAAACCAGGAGCAGGAATTATTCACCAGGTGGTTTTGGAAAATTATGCTTTCCCAGGTGGTATGATGATCGGTACTGATTCACATACTGTTAATGCTGGTGGATTAGGAATGGTAGCTATCGGAGTTGGTGGCGCAGATGCTGTTGATGTTATGGCCGGGATGGCTTGGGAATTGAAGTTCCCTAAATTGATTGGGGTCAAATTAACAGGAAATATTTCGGGATGGACTTCTGCTAAGGATGTTATCTTAAAGGTAGCAGGAATACTCACTGTAAAAGGAGGTACCGGAGCCATAGTTGAATATTTCGGTGAAGGCGCTAAAAACCTTTCCTGTACAGGAAAAGGAACCATTTGTAATATGGGTGCTGAAATTGGGGCAACTACTTCAACCTTTGGTTATGACGCATCAATGGAGCGTTACCTAAGGGCAACTGATAGAAACGATATCGCCGATGCGGCAAATAAAGTAAAAGAACATTTGACTGCGGATGCTGAAGTATATGAGAATCCGGAGCTGTATTTTGACCAGTTGATAGAAATCAATTTAGATGAACTTAGGCCTCATTTAAATGGCCCGTTCACGCCAGATTTGGCAACACCAGTAGGTGAATTAGGCCCAAAGGCTAAAGAAAACGGATGGCCTATTCAAGTCGATTGGGGCCTAATAGGATCATGTACCAACTCTTCTTATGAGGATTTGACTCGGGCAGCTTCAATAGCAAAACAGGCTGTTGATAAAGGTATTAAACCCAAATCTGATTTTGGGATAAATCCCGGTTCAGAGCAGATTCGTTATACCGCAGAGCGGGATGGCCTTCTTCAGATTTTTGAAAATGTTGGTGCAACAATATTTACAAATGCTTGTGGGCCTTGTATTGGGCAGTGGGATAGAAGTGATCTCAAAGGTGATGAGAAAAATACAATTGTACATTCTTTCAACCGAAACTTCTCTAAAAGAGCAGATGGTAATCCTAATACCCATGCTTTTGTAGGTTCACCAGAAATGGTTGCCGCTATAGCAATTTCCGGAAGGTTGGATTTTGACCCAATGCACGATACATTGATCAATGAAAATGGAGAAGAAGTTAGGTTGGATGAACCAATGGGCATAGAACTTCCACCACAAGGGTTCGCCGTTGAGGATGCGGGTTATTTGGCGCCAGGTGATGATGGCTCAGGTGTTGAAGTTAAAGTGAACCCAGCTTCTGAACGTTTACAGTTATTAGAACCTTTTGTACCAATTAGGCCAGAACAATTACAAGGTGTTAAATTATTGATTAAAGCCTTTGGTAAATGTACCACTGACCATATTTCGATGGCTGGACCTTGGTTACGTTTCCGTGGCCATTTAGATAATATTGCCAATAATACTTTGATTGGGGCGGTTAATGCTTTTAATAAGAAGACCAATTTTGTTAAGAATCAATTGACAGGAGAATATGGTGGAGTACCAGATACCCAGAGGGCATATAAAGCTGCAGGTATAAAATCTATTGTTGTAGGAGATCATAATTATGGAGAAGGTTCCTCTAGGGAGCATGCAGCCATGCAACCAAGACATTTAGGCGTTGCTGCGGTATTGGTTAAGTCATTTGCCCGAATTCATGAGACTAACCTTAAAAAACAAGGTATGCTCGGATTGACTTTTGCGAATGAGAACGATTATGATTTGATTCAGGAAAATGATACTTTCAACTTTGTTGACATTGCTGATTTCTCACCTGGAAAACCTTTGACATTGGAAGTTGTTCATGCCGATGGGAGTCAGGATACTATCATAGTGAACCATACGTATAATGAATCACAAATCGGGTGGTTTAAAGAAGGTTCCGCATTGAATGTAATAAAAAGAGAAAACGCAGCTTAAAATCAAACCAAATAGTTTGTAAAAACTCCTGATTTTCATTGGGGGTTTTTTAGTTTTGGGTAAATCCCGTGAAGATGAAAATAAGTAAAAAGACAGTCATTAATGTTTTGCTCATTGCATTTGTATTGTCCTTTTTTGTGACTCCCTTGGGTCATTTGGGGAAGATTTTTTTAAATCGTCTTTTTGCTGCCACTCCCGAAATAATTGAGAAATCTACTAGGCAACAATTGCAATCGAACAATTGGAAATTAAAAGATGCCAAGTGGGATTTTTTCAATTTTGATAAATCACAAGGGAAAGTAATATTCATCAATTTTTGGGCGTCCTGGCGATTACCATCTGAAGCCGAGCTGAAAGGCATACAAGAACTACATGATGAGTATAAGGATAAGGTAGACTTCTATATCATTACCAATGAAGAAAGACCACCAGTGGAGGAATTCTTGAGGCTAAAGAAATATACCTTTCCAGTCACATATTTAATTATTGGTGAACCAGCACCTTTTGAGATTTTGGAACCCCCGGGTACATATATTATCGATAAAAAAGGATTTATTGTCGTGAAAGAAGATGGAATTGCTAGTTGGAATACTTCAAAAATAAGAAAACTTTTAGACGATTTAGTTAAATAGTTATGTTATGAAATTTGGTAAAAAACAAGGGATAAATATTGTATTCATTATTGGGATAATCTTGATTCTTTTTACACCGGTAGGCTTTTATGCTCGAGTATTCGTTGGTAGGTTGTTATCAACAAGTGCCGCAGTTTTAAAGACGGAATTACAAATGCCTGTAGAAAATTACAATTGGCAATTGGTAGACGCCAAAGGCAAAGATTTTAATTTTATGGATGCTAAAGGAAAGGTTATTTTAATTAATTTTTGGGCAACTTGGTGTCCTCCATGTGTCGCTGAAATGCCAAGCCTTCAACGTTTGTACAATGACTACAATGAAGAAATTGTTTTTATGTTCGTTGCACAGGATAAAGTTGAAAAGGTATCTGCCTTTATTGCAAAAAAAGGATATACGCTTCCTGTTTATTATTCAAAAACTGAAGCACCAAATGTTTTGACCTCGAAAACGATCCCAACAACTTATGTGATTAATAAAGAAGGTAAGATTATTATTGCAGAGACGGGTGTAGCTGATTGGAACAGCGATAAGACACGAAAAATATTGGATGAGTTGTTAGCCGAATAAACAACGACTACTTCTTAAAATATTTAAAGGGAACAAACAACATACCAAAACACTCACCATCTCCTTTTCCCAAATGTTTGTGATGTATTTTATGAGCACGTCTAACACCTCTTGCATACCAATTGTTGGCGTTTCTGAACATCTTGAAGCGTTGGTGAATAAAGATATCGTGCACTAAAAAATAGGTGGCCCCATAAGCCATAATCCCAAACCCAATAGGCCATCCGTACCAGAAATCTGTATTAGCACCTGCATAGAAAAAGGAGATACTTACAACAGCATAGAAGATGAAAAATGTATCATTGCGTTCAAACCAGGAATCATGGTCCTTCTTATGATGATCGCTATGCAAACTCCACAAAAAACCATGCATTATATATTTATGGGTAAACCAGGCCATAAATTCCATAAAGGAAAAGACAAACAATAAAATAAGAAGACCAATAGCTATTTTCATATTACACCAAATTTAATTTAAAATTGACATATGACTTTGCTAAAAGTCCAAATTTTTGGTAGTTCGGAACTCTGATACGGGTATT
>CAZYQR010000057.1:0-11675 GCA_964649755.1 uncultured Maribacter sp.
ATATTTCAATTTTTGACTGGTGCTCATATTGAAACCTGCATAGGCCCCAATACCCAAACGGAACTGGTTGGTCAAGGAGTATCTTATGGTTTTATCGGTTTTATGCAATTTAGAAGGCCCAAATTCCAAATGAACGGGAAATACCAAATTATCCATTCTCAATTTGGATTTCTTTAAATCATATTCAAATTCCTGCAATTCAACTTGGTCATTCTCTACAACAAAATATTGATTATCCTTGGGTTTCAGACCGTTGAATTGAAAGGAAAACCCATAATTCAATCGTACGAAGTTGGTTTTTGTAAAAATCCTTGTTCGCCATGACCATCCCATTTCAAAAAATCGACTGCCCCAAGTTTTGTAGGGAGAATCATTTATTGATTGACCTTCGATATGGGCATTATTCAAGCCGATTGCCAATACAAAATCAGAATACGTTCTTCGGTCATATTTTAATTCTTTTTTCAATCTTTTACTATTTTCCCAAAGTACTGATGAACCGTCTGCCCTTTTAAGATCTATATTGATTTCCAAAGCAGAAATCCCGGTACTATCCATGGCTTCGACATTCAGAACATCACCATTATTACGCTCTAGAAGTAGAATCTCATTTTCGATAATAGCGATTCTGTTCTCAATATTCAAGGCCCTTTTTTTTGCGGCCGACTCCTTTAAAACCTGTGACTCTTCATAGCTTATCTGGTTTTTCTCGTACCGCTTGTTTATTTCTTCCACCTCAATTTTTAAAGCTTCCTTTTCCTGTTCATTAATTTGATCTTTACTTTTCTTGAGCAATTCTACTTTTCGTTCATAGGTGCCAGCATCTTGAGCAGCAACATTATACACCGCTAATGAAACGAATAACACTACTAGATAAATGGTAATAACTCTCATAATACTTTGTTTTAAGACCTTCCTCATCCTTCCCCCCAAATTGGGAAGGAGGATAAAAGAAGATTGATGTTTGATTGATGAATATTAATTGTTGCGATCTGCGACCGCAGTTCTTACTTTTAGGAAACCTGTTTTTAAGGATTCGAAAATCTGTTCTCTAAACGATTTATCAAGCTCACCCTCAACTTCATTCAATAATGCCATTGCATCTACCTTACCCTCTTGGCTAAATATTTTATCAATTAAAATTTCCCGTTGTGCCTGTTGTAGTAAGGAATCTACCTCGATACTTGAAACTGGAAGATCGCTGTTTTCCAACTGGTTAACCTGTGCCACAATTTCGGCTATTTTGGCATTTATCAGTTGTTCTGTTCCATTAGGTACTGCATCAGCTTTTTTGACTTTGTCACGGACACTGCCAGTCGAGGCAATTTGAGAATTGATATTTATGGTGGTTTCAACCTTCACCTTAGGCTTGTCTGATTCTTTTAGAATAGCTTTTTGAGAAATGGTAACCTTTTCTTCTACTGCATTTTGTTTTACCCCAACATCTTCAATTTTCGGAATGACAACAGGTTCATTGGGCGTTTCAACTATTTGAATCCCTGATTCAATAGATTTATCTGATGTATTAAAATATAGGGATGAGATTATTAAAATTCCCGTAAAAACAGCAGCCACACTATACCAAAAGTACCTATTTGATTTTGGCTCTTTAGGAGTTGGTAATTGCTTATAAATTTTGTCCCAAGCATTGTCCGAGGGGCTAATTTCCCTTTCGCTCAATTCGTTCTTTATGTGCTTTTCAAATTTATCGGGTTCCATAACCTATGATATTTTGTTTTTTTAATTTTTCCTGTAACATCTTACGGGCTTTGAATAACTGCGATTTGGATGTGCTTTCTGAAATCTGCAATAATTCCGCTATTTCATTATGTTTATAACCTTCGACCACGTACAAAATGAATACCATTTTATATCCTTCAGGCAAGGCATCGATCAGCATTTGAATATGCTCAACATCCATTTCAGAAGAAATGATATTGCCTTCGCCTTCATTTCGTTCAAATAACTCATCATCATAGACCACAAACTGTTGTTTTCTGACATGGGAGATACTTTCACGAATCATAATTCTTCGAATCCACCCTTCAAAACTTCCTTTGAATTTAAATGACTCCAAGTTTTTGAAGACCTTTAGAAAACCACCGATCATTATATCTTCGGCAAATTGCAAATCCTTTACATATTGTCTGCAAACCCCTAACATTCTAGGTGCGTGTTTTTCATAAATTCGCTGCTGCGCCTCGTGATTCCCCACAGCTGCTTTTTTTATGAGTTGTTTCTCGTTGTTATAAATTGAAATGATTTTCAAAATGTTTTAATTGGCTTCTATAAAGATAGACGCATAAAGAGCGAAGATAGTTGCCTGTGGAAAGAAAAATACTTAAAAAAGTATATAATACACTGTTATACTGCAAGTTGATATTTATTTTTTTCTATCAACCACATAATTCACCATGAGCTCAAGAGAATCCCTATAAGAAGATTGGGGATAGGTAGCCAATAAATCCAATGCCTGTTTTTTAAATTCATGCATTTTAGTTTCAGCATATGTGAGGCCACCTTTATTTTTTACGAATTCAATCACCTCTTTGACTCTTTTTTTATCCCGATTATGATTTTTTACAGAGTTGATCAACCATTTCTTTTCTGACTTTGAGCAAGTATTGAGCACATGAATTAGAGGCAAAGTCATCTTCTGCTCTTTGATGTCTATTCCTGTGGGTTTGCCTATTTTTTTGTCTCCGTAGTCAAAAAGGTCGTCTTTTATCTGAAAAGCCATGCCACAGTACTCACCAAATTTTCGAAAGATTTCTACTTCTTCAGATTTTGGTTTTACCGAACAAGCACCCATACTACAACAGGCAGCAATCAAGGTTGCGGTTTTTTGACGAATAATGTTATAATACACTTCCTCGGTAATATCCAATCTTCTCGCCTTCTCTATTTGCAAAAGTTCCCCTTCGCTCATTTCGCGTACTGCAACTGAGATAATTCTGAGCAAATCAAAATCACCATTATCAATGGAAAGTAGCAGTCCTTTTGATAAAAGAAAATCACCCACTAATACAGCAATTTTATTTTTCCACAAGGCATTTATAGAGAAAAACCCCCGACGTTTGTTGCTCTCATCCACCACATCATCATGAACCAAAGTAGCTGTATGTATCAATTCTATTACAGAAGCTCCACGATAAGTACGTTCATTGACTTCACCATTATTTAACAATTTGGCAGTCAAAAAAACGAACATAGGGCGCATTTGCTTCCCTTTTCGGTTTACAATATAATACGTAATACGATTGAGTAAGGCCACCTTGGAAGACATGGATTCCCGGAACTTAATTTCAAAAAGTTCCATTTCCTGATTGACAGGTTCCTTTATTTGAGATACTATTTTCAAGTAATTTGGTTTATTGTCTTACCAGGTTTGGTCGATAAATTTAGGGAAAATATTATGGTATTATCTTAAATCTAAAGTGTGAATTCACGAAAGCTATGACTTATTTGCCAATTGACCACAAGCAGCATCAATATCCTTTCCTCTAGAACGGCGCACAGTAACTGTAATTCCTCTTCGTTCAAGCGTATCAACATACATAGTTATCGCCTTATCATTAGCTTGTTGAAACTCCCCATCATCTATTGGATTATATTCAATAAGATTAACTTTTGATGGGGCAAAACGACAGAATTCAACGAGAGCATCGGCATCCGTCTGAGTGTCGTTTATCCCTTTCCAAACAATGTATTCATAAGTAATTCTACTTTTGGTCTTGCCATACCAATATTGTAAGGCCTCCCTTAAATCCGCTAAAGTAAAAGTGGCGTTAAAAGGCATAATCGATGTTCTAATCGCATCAATGGCAGAATGTAAAGACACCGCTAATTTAAATTTAACCGCATCATCGGCCATTTTTCGTATCATCTTAGGAACACCTGAAGTAGACACAGTAATTCTTTTAGGGGACATTCCCAATCCGTCTGGAGATGTGATTTTATCTATCGCCTTCAAGACATTGTTATAGTTCATCAAAGGCTCACCCATACCCATAAAAACGATATTGCTCAATGGTCTATTAAAATACAATCGACTTTCATTATCAATGGCAACTACCTGATCATATATTTCATCGGGATTTAGATTGCGCATACGCTTTAATCTTGCTGTAGCGCAAAACTTACAATCCAAACTACAGCCTACCTGGCTAGACACACAGGCTGTTGTTCTGGTTTTGGTAGGAATAAGCACCGACTCAACAACTAAATCATCATGTAAACGAACGGCATTCTTTATTGTACCATCCTTACTACGCTGCATTTGATCAACCTTTATATGATTGATCACAAAATTGGAAGTCAAAAGATCACGGGTTTCTTTTGAAATATTGGTCATTATATCAAAAGAATGGGCAGATTTCTGCCAGAGCCATTCATAGACTTGGTTACCCCGGAAAGCCTTGTCGCCATTATTGAGGAAAAAAGCCCTCAATTGGTCCAAGGTGAATGCCCTAATATCTTTCTTATTTGTTTTTTCCTCCATTCAACTTAGATAACAAATCAAAAAATCCCACTTTCAACATTCATCGATATAGCGGGATTTTTATTTCATTTTTTTGGAAACCCGCTCACACAGGCTTTCCAAAAACTATATAATCAACATGGCATCACCATAAGAATAGAACTTATAGCCTTCCATAATAGCTTCTTTATAACACTTTTTCATTAAGTCATGACCAATAAAAGCAGATACCATCATCAATAAGGTAGATTTTGGCAAATGAAAATTGGTCACCATGCAATTGGCAATACTGAACTCATAAGGAGGAAATACGAATTTGTTCGTCCACCCGTCGTAAGTATTCAAGGTGTGTGCTGAAGAAACAGCACTTTCCAATCCACGCATAGCGGTAGTCCCAACTGCACAAATTCTACGCCTATTTCTTTGAGCAGCATTAACGATTTCAGTGGCCTTCTCATCAATAATCAATTCCTCACTGTCCATTTTATGTTTGGATAAATCCTCAACCTCAACCGGATTGAAGGTTCCCAAACCAACGTGCAGCGTTACTTCTGCAAAATCAATGCCTTTTATTTCTAATCGTTTCAACAAATGTTTTGAAAAATGAAGCCCTGCGGTTGGTGCCGCCACAGCGCCTTCATGTTTGGCATAAATGGTCTGGTAACGTTTCTCATCTTCTGGCTCAACATCTCTTTTAATATATTTTGGCAATGGTGTTTGTCCTAATTCACGAAGCTTTCTTCTAAAATCCGTATAGGATCCGTCATATAAAAACCGTAATGTTCTACCCCTGGAAGTTGTATTGTCAATTACTTCAGCGACCAAACTTTCATCATCACCAAAATAAAGTTTATTACCAATACGAATTTTACGCGCAGGATCAACAAGCACATCCCAAAGACGTTGCTCCTCATTCAGTTCACGAAGTAGGAATACCTCGATACGCGCACCCGTTTTTTCTTTATTACCATATAACCTGGCTGGGAAAACCTTAGTATTGTTCAATACCATAACATCACCTTCATCAAAATAATTGATTAGGTCTTTGAACATTTTATGTTCAATTTTTCCAGTTTCCCTATGGATGACCATTAATTTGGATTCGTCCCTGTTTTCAGAAGGGTACTCGGCTAATAAATCGTCTGGAAGTTCAAAATGGAAGTGTGATAATTTCATATAGTAGTAATTATTGTATTTTTTATTAGCAATTTTTACGGCTGCAAATATACGACCTCGGCATAGGGGATGTCAAGTAAATCGATGATTAAATGTTAATTATAATTCTTGAAGGTGAAAACCCAGTATATTAAGGTCTTTCCAAAAATCGGGATATGATTTTGAAACTACTTCTGCATCATTGATTGAAAAGGATGTTTTTAAGGCCAAAGGACCAAATGCCATCGCCATTCTATGATCATTATAAGTATCAACGGCAACCTCTGGCTTAAAATGGGAAATAGGCGCCAAACTTAATGTTTTATCGGTAATGGCAACCTCCGCTCCAAATTTAGTCAGTTCGGTGCGCATGGCCTCTAATCTGTCTGTTTCCTTGATTTTAAGTGTGTGTAAACCGGTAAGCTCACAGCCCAATCCCAAGCCTAGACAGGTAACTGCAATGGTTTGTGCAATATCTGGCGCATTCGCCAAATCGCGTTCAATAGAAGTAGACTGACACTGCTGCACTTTTTTCAATACGATCTTGTTATTTAAGAAGGTGGTCTCTACTCCAAATTCTTTATAAATCTCGGCAAGGATACTATCTCCCTGCAAACTACTCTTTTTATAAGCGCTCAATTTTATTTCGGAGCCAAGCTCACTTAAAGCCAATATGCTATAGAAGTAAGAAGCAGAACTCCAATCTGATTCGACCACAAGTTCTATTGCCCCAACATTTTCTTTAGGCGAAACTTTTATACTATTCCCTTCAAATGAAGTTTCAATCCCAATTTGGTTCAATAATCCTAAAGTCATTTTAATGTAAGGTACCGATGTAATTTGACCCACTAGATTAAGTTCCAATCCGTTTTCAAGGCTAGGAGCAATCAACAATAAAGATGAAATGTATTGACTGCTAATATCAGCAGGTAAGCTAACCTTGTTCTTATGTAATTTCTTGCCTTTTATTTGTATTGGCGGATATCCTTTACTATTGACATATTCAATATCCGCTCCTAAATTTCTTAACGCTTCTACCAATACTTTTATAGGTCTTTCCGTCATTCTTTTAGAGCCAGTCAGCATCACATTTTTTCCGGCCTGCGAAGCAAAATAACCTGTTAAGAAACGCATCGCGGTTCCTGCATGATGAATGTCGACTTCCCCACTGGAAATCGCAAGCCCCTTCTGCATCACTTCGGCATCGTCAGAGTTAGAGATGTTGCTTATAGAAATACTAGAGTACAAAGCTTGTAATAGTAAGGAGCGGTTAGACTCGCTTTTAGAGCCCGTTATTTGTATGTGGGATTTTAATAAATTATTGGATGGGCCAGATAGGTGTAACTTCAAGTTAGATGGGTTTAAAAACAAAGTCCAAATATAACACTATTTGAGTTTTTCATTGTTTTGGTGCCGATCGTGGTCCCTTTTGGATTTCAGGGCCAATTTTTTATCGAATGCCTCTTCAAGATTTATCCCGGTTTGGTTTGCCAAACAGAGAACAACAAAGAGAACGTCGGCAAGTTCTTCACCTAAATCCTTATCTTTATCAGATTCTTTTTCGCTTTGTTCACCGTACCTACGGGCAATGATACGGGCCACTTCCCCTACTTCCTCGGTAAGTTGTGCCATGTTGGTCAGTTCATTGAAATAACGAACGCCATGTTCCTTGATCCAAGTATCTACCTCCTGTTGTGCTTTCTGTATTCCCATTATTCCTTATTTTTTGTATCGATGGTAATTGTTACGGGGCCATCATTCAATAATTCAACTTTCATATCGGCTCCAAATACCCCTGTGCCTATCTTTTTTCCTAGGTCAATCTCCAGTCGTTCAACAAAATTCTCATAGGCCGGTATTGCAACTTCAGGCTTTGCTGCTTTTAAATATGAGGGTCTATTCCCTTTTTTTGTTGAAGCATGTAATGTAAACTGACTCACCACAATTGCATCGCCATCAACCTCAATTAATGACTTGTTCATAACGCCATGTTCATCATTAAAAATACGCAGATTAACAATCTTACGGGAAAGCCATTCTATGTCCGCTTTGGCATCCTCATTCTCTACCCCTAATAAAATAAGCAGCCCTAGCCCAATTTTTGAGATCATCTCACCTTCTACAGTAACACTAGCTTTAGATACTCTTTGAACAACGGCTCTCATAGTTGTAATCCCCTGCCATAAACAGGGTAATAAATCTTATTGGTTATTTTCAAAATTATCGATTCTGTAAGTATCATCCTCGCCGGTAACCATCTGTACGTAACTTTTATATCGGCTCCAAGCAACTTCGTTGTTTTCCAATGCATTTTTTACAGCACACTTGGGCTCATCCAAATGAAGGCAATTATTGAATTTACACTCAATTTTAAGTTTAAAAAACTCTGGAAAATAATCCCCAATCTCATCCTTATCCATATCAAAAATACCAAAGCCTCTAATACCAGGAGTATCAATAATCCGAGCATTGAAACTTAGATCAAACATTTCCGCAAAAGTAGTGGTATGCTGCCCTTGTAGGTGCTGCTCTGAAATTTCAGTGGTCTTGATATTCAAGGAAGGTTCCAGCGCATTGATCAGTGTAGATTTTCCAACTCCAGAATTTCCAGTAAACATGCTGATTTTTCCTAACATCAATTCTTTTACTTGATCTACATTTTTACCAGTTTTAGCAGAAATGCCGATACAGGTATATCCTATTTTACGATATAAAGCTGCCAAGTATTTAACTTCAAGGAGTTCTTCTTCATTATACGCATCAATCTTATTGAACAATAGTACCGCTGGAATATCGTAAGCTTCAGCAGTCGCTAAAATGCGGTCAATAAAAATAGTATAGGTCTTTGGATTTTTAAGTGTTACCAGCAAGAACAATTGATCTAGGTTAGCTGCGATGATATGGGTCTGCTTTGAAAGTTTTACCGACTTTCTTATGATATAATTTTTTCTATCTTCAATACCAGCGATAATACCAATTGTTTCATCACCTATTTTCTCAATTTCAAAATCAACAATATCCCCAACAGCGACAGGATTAGTACTTTTTATACCTTTTATTCGAAATTTACCCTTAATACGGCATTGATAAAAATCACCATTGGTAGCCTTTACCGTATACCAGCTTCCTGTTGATTTATATACTATACCTTTCATTTAGACAAGTAAATTATTAATAGATGGGAAACCCACAAAATAACAATTTTTCTAGATAACATTTAATTTATCTTTATGTTATTAATAACTAAATATAAAACCAATAACATGAAAAAAATCATTCTATTTGTATGCCTTTTAGGCCTAATGTCTTTTGAACTAAGTGCCCAAGAGTTTAAAGTTATTACTAGTGTAGAATCTATTGTACCCAATGGTGTGGGCAGATCTAGAATTATCAGTGCCTTGGAAGATAAAGATTATAAAGAATTTTCAAGTGTACAGACCGATGAGGACAATACCCGAAACAAATCGAAAAGACAAGAAATTCGCGTCAAGAATTTTGAGGAAACCAAATTGCTGAATTTCTTTAACATTGGAGGTATTCGTTTTCAGAATATTGCTGCGAATGATGCAATAATTACATCAAAAATAAACACAATGATTGCCGAAGGTTGGGAATTGGCTTTTGTCACTAGTGCAGTAGAAAGTGATGGAGGAAAAGGAGATGGACATGGTATTTTTATTACCCGATATATTTTTAAAAGATAGAGACAAAAAACCCTGACAGAATCGTCAGGGTTTTTAGTATTTAGTCTTTTATATAAACCCTGCCACCGGCAAGGGTTTTTTTGTTTACACTTCTGGGATTGCCATAAACGTAGACATCTCCACCTGCTTTTACATTTATATCAACTTTGTCCGAAGCAAAGATCTCGGCCTCACCTGCAGCGGTAATCTTTATATCAGTATTGGCTGTTTTTAGTTCTCGACCCTCAAATATTCCTCCAGTATTCAATACTATCCACTGGTTTTTTGCCAAACCAGAGGCTTCCACTATTCCACCAGTTACTGCACGCACTTCCAAATCAACAACATCCAAACCAGCTTTTATTTGTGCGCCTTCTTGAGAGCGTAACTCTAGATGGTCTTGCTTGATCAATTCATTGCAAACAATCTTTGCGCCCTCATTACCATCAATGACATCTATATGTTTGTAAAAAACCTCAATGAAGGTATCTTCCCCTCTGAACTTTTTATCCAATTGCATTCTTAACTTCAAGGTACCATCGTTATTGACCACTTTAATGTCGTAAACATCCTCACCTTTAATGGTAATCCTATTTTCATCTGATTTAATAAGGTTTACCTCAATTAAATCAAAGACTTTAATTTTATTGAAGTCACCTACTTCTTTGTCTATCATTCTTTGTGCTGAGACGGTCATTGAACTAACGACCGCAATAAGGAAAAGTATTCGTTTCATCATTGTTCTTTTTAATTTCTATAAAGATTACATTTAAGTATAATTGTTACAGTTTTCAAAAAAAAATCCCGATTATTAATCGGGATTTTTTTTATGCTTGCATTATCTTCTCTTGATGGTTAATAGATTCTTGGTGAATGGCCTTGAACATTTTAAGAACAAACTCCTCACTCAATCCTTTTGATTCTCCTTCAAGTATCATAGCACCTAGAATCTGGTTCCAGCGATTACTCTGTAGAACAGCAACATTCTTTAGCTTTTTAAGATCCCCAATCCCATCTGAGACCTTCATTCGCTTGCCAAGGGTTTCAATCAATTGATTATCAATTATATCTATCTGCGCCCTTAAGTTACTTAACTTGTTCTTGTATTCCGCCTCTTCGTCTGTTTCTTTTCTTATGCGCAAATCAGTCATAATCCGAACCAAGGTTTTAGGAGTTACCTGCTGTGCAGCATCGCTCCAAGCATTTTCAGGATCATGGTGTGTCTCTATCATGAGCCCATCAAAATTAAGATCCAAAGCAGTTTGTGAAACATCAAAAATCATATCCCTATTACCGGTTATATGCGATGGGTCGTTAATGATTGGCAAATCAGGAAATTTGGTTTGTAATTCAATTGCCAACTGCCATTCCGGAATATTTCTATACTTGGTTTTCTCATAGGTAGAGAAACCCCTATGGATTACTCCAAGTTTACCGATATTTGCAGTGTGCAGCCTTTCAACGGCTCCCAACCATAATGACAAATCTGGGTTTACAGGATTTTTGACCAATACAATCTTGTCAGTACCTTGCAATGCATCGGCTATTTCCTGGACTATGAATGGACTAACCGTTGAGCGCGCACCAATCCAAAGCAAATCTATATCATGCTCCAACGCCAATTCAACATGGGCTCTATTTGCAACTTCCGTTGCTGTCTTTAATCCCGTTTCTTCCTTTACTTTCTGTAACCATTTAAGACCTAAAGCCCCAACGCCTTCAAAATTACCTGGTCGTGTCCGCGGTTTCCAAATACCGGCACGAAAATAGTTTACATCAGTGTCTTTTAGCTCATGTGCAATCTTCAAGACCTGTTCTTCTGTTTCCGCACTACATGGCCCAGCAATTACCAGTGGATGATCTAATCCTAAATCATTTAACCATGTTCTCATTTGTTTTGAATTCTCCATTTTAGTATCCTATTATTTGTTTAATGGTATTCCTTTTAATATTTCCTTTATTTTATTCGTATTGTTCATTTCATTGTAAACACCCTTGTAGTCATCTTTGAGCAACAATTGCTTAAAGTCTTCCAGATTTCGGATGTATTCTTCCAAGGTCTCCACTACATTTTCTTTGTTCTGCTTAAAAATTGGTGTCCACATGGCTGGTGAACTTTTTGCCAATCGCACCGTACTTTCAAAACCACTACCTGCCATGTCAAAGATATCCCGCTCATTTTTTTCCTTCTCAATTACCGTTTTACCTAACATAAATGAACTTATGTGTGATAAATGGGAGACATAGGCAATGTGCTTATCATGTGCTTCAGGGTTCATATACCTGATTCGCATCCCCATTTGTTGAAAAAGGTCCAGTGCTTTTTCTTGAAGCTTGAAAGCAGTTTTCTCAACTTC
>CAZYQR010000058.1:0-11549 GCA_964649755.1 uncultured Maribacter sp.
GGCATTATTTATATTGCTGCTCTGCTTAATGCGATTTCTCAGTCGTTCCTCCTTCGAAATGACGGCTTTGTCATTTGGCCTAACGGGAGACCCTTATTTACAAATCTTTATATACTGTATTTAATATTGTTGTACTTCTCTAACCAAATTCAATACTGCGACCTAGTAGTTTTGTTTCAAGCTGAATTTACTTTTATTATATAAGGCTAATGTAATACAAATTTGTGCCAGATAATAAGTGGGTAATATTAAGAAATTCAATGAATCGTAACTCATAAATTCCTTAAAGGAAATAATGGTATCTGAAAATAGAATCAACACAATCCCAACAATATATGGTGTTTTAATATTGGGTAAAGCTTTAATACCTAATGCTGCACCCAAAGAAACGCAGGAAACAATCAAATAAAATAAGACAGTTAATGCGAGAGTTTTATCCGAGATGTTCGGATATAATGTGAAGTAAAAGAAAATCAAATATACGACGGTAATCAGAATGGTAAACTTCCATCTTATAGTGCCATTAAGTAATGAAAAAATCATATACCCTATATGCGCTAATAAATAGAGAGAAATGCCAATAATGAACATTGAATTATTGCCATTCATATGGGAAAGAAAATAATCCCCAATCATCGAACAAGCAAAAGCCAGAATAACGACCCAAACATCAAAGACATTCATTAATTGCTTGGAAAATGCAATTAACAGAATTATGGAACCTAGGGCAGCAACACCAATTTTAAAAACAAAAACATCCGTTGTTATGGCAATTATTGCAAAAACAATTTGAGCCAATAACAATATTAAAAACCAGGGTTTGGAATAAATTTTAAGCATCAGCTTGCGGTCGATTCGTTTTGGATCAAATCCAAATCAAGTTCATTAAAATTATTAGCTGCTTTAACCAGTAGGGTAGAACCAATGGTTTCGAACAAGTGGTTCGTTCTAAGAACAAACTCCGCTTGTTTTTCAATTTTATAATTGGGGATACCCACCAGTGTTAGATTAGTTGCGGCGGATTCATCCTCGATGATATCATAAAAAGGTTTTTGCTCCACGGCATTATTAATAATCTTTATTTCAACATTTACGCGTAAATCCTCAACAAGGTTGGCTATTTTGTCTTTAATGATTTCAATATCAACATTGTTGTTGTTTACAAATAAAACCCGAATATCAGGATTGTTCCATCTAGGTGAAGCTATAATGAAGCGGGCAATATTGAGCATCATTTCCGCATTCTTACTATCAGTCTCTCGCCACCATAGATCCACCGTTTGGTAATTTCCAAATTTGGTTTTTCTATCAAAATCCAAATACATTAGGTTGTAATCCAGATGCAAAAGGGTTTCGGTCATCTTGGCGTATTCAGTTGAATTCTCCAATCCCTTTGGCCAACCCATCATAATGGTATTGGGTTCAACTCCTGAAAAACCGAAAGTTGAGGCGATATTGGTTATACCGGAATAGATATTGTCAACTTTGATTTGTCGTGCAAAAATTCCAAGTTCTTTAAAATTATCATCTCTTACAGTTTGCTCAGCCTTTCGAAGTGGAATATCATTATTCTTATCCAGTATCAGCTTGAAGTTGGTTACAATACCGGTTCTCCCAGATACGGTTTTACCTAATTCCAATAAATAGGATTGGTGATCACTCTTACCACTAAAAAGAATGATATTAGGATTCCAATTTGAATTTTCATCGTCCTTTTCATCTATTTTCTTAAGTCCTTTATTTACAACGTTCTCCCAAACGCTACGCCAAACATCATTGGATTGTACCTTAACTTCCTTGCGTTGTAATCCGAAATATAAGGCTGAAATCACGGCCAATGCACCAAGCATGGCAATCATATCCAATTTGAACATCACCACAAAACAAGCGATAAAGCCAAGGAGACCAATCCATCTTTTTATCTTGAATGTAGGTTGAAAATCAGGATTTGCCCAACTTTCCAAGAAATAGGATATATTGATGAAACCGTAAGCTGTTAAATAAAACATAGAAACCACTCGGGCTATAACATCTAATTCCCCAATAAGAATTCCAGCTTCGGCTATGATAAAGACCAAGAAAAGGGCATTTACCGGTTCCTTGTTTGTTCCTCTTCCTTTACCAAATATTTTTGGGGTCACTTTATCTATCGACATGGCTTGTAAAATCCTTGGACCACCAAGAATCCCACCCAAGGCCGAAGACAAAGTAGCGCCCCAGATTCCTGCCACCACAGCAGGAGCGAAAAGGGCCATTTTCATTAGAATATTGTAGTCCGATTTTAAAAGATCCGGATTAATAGCAAAAGACATAAAGATGGCCAACAGAATGTAAACGACAAGCCCGGTGCCAATTGCAGCTAGCGTGCCAGTGGGAATCGATTTTTTTGGGTCTTTCAAATCACCACTCATGGCGATACCTGCAGTAAATCCTGTAACGGCAGGAAAGAAAACTGCAAATACGACTTCCAATGAAACTGCATCCTCAGAAGAAAACAAAGCGACCGATTGAGGAGCAAATTCCGTAGTGCCAAAAATAATGGATATTAAGGATATGATAATGGCAGCCAAAATGAAAAATTGTGCTTTTAAGGCTACTGAAGTACTTATAATTGCCAATAATGTCAACGCGACTAGAGCAATAGTTCCTGTGAGACGAAAGTCATTTATAGACATTCCAATATCGAAATACGAATTAAAACTTTCTGAAAAACCGATAAGATATAAAGCAATTGAAAAAGCCGTGCCCACATAGAGTGCAATACCAATTGATCCACCGATGGGGATTCCCATGCTTCTTGAAAGCACATAATAAATTCCTCCAGCCCCGATTTTTTTATCCGTAGCAACCGAGGAAACACTTAAACCAGTAGTTACGGCAATGACATGGGCGATGATTATAATTCCTATCGCTCCTAGAAGTCCAGCATTACCTATTACCCAACCCAGACGCATATACATGATTACACCCAAAATAGTCAAGATAGATGGTGTAAAAACACCTGCAAAGGTTCCGAATTTCTTTTTATCGGCCATTTATAAGATGGTTGGTTAGCATATTATATCTAAAATAGAGTAAGATAATTATTCTTTTTATGCTAATGATAAGGATGACGATGTTTTTATAAATTAATGAGATTTACATTGGTATTAAACTTTGACAATTCCTATTATTCAGTATCTTTAATAGGTTATAAATCCCACAAAATAAATCATTTATTATGGCAGATTATTCTAAACCCACTAAGGCAAGCACTGGCCGGAGAACATTTATAAAAAAATCAGGAATGGCCCTTGTAGGAACTTCACTCGTTTATCCTTCAGGAGTTTTCAGTGCTTCAAGTCTTCCCCAGGATTCCATATTAAAAGTCGGACTAATCGGCTGTGGTGGTCGTGGTACCGGTGCTGCAGTTCAAGCACTACAAGCCGATCCGAACGCAGTTCTCACTGCCATGGGTGATGTTTTTGAAGATCGTCTTGAAGGGGCATATACAGAAATTGTCAAAATTGCTAACAGTCAAGTCAAAGTAGATAAGACACAAAAATTTATAGGTTTTGATGCCTATCTAAAAGTTATCAATTCTGGAGTCGATGTGGTATTACTTACAACTCCTCCTGGTTTTAGACCAGACCATTTAACGGCTGCGGTAAATGCAGGTAAGCATGCTTTTTGTGAAAAACCGGTCGCAGTAGATGCTCCAGGGGTGCGTAAAGTACTTGCTGCCGCAAAAATGGCAAAGGAGAAAGAACTATCTGTGGTTTCGGGTTTCTGTTTTCGGTATGACAATGCCAAAAGAGCAACTTTTAGTAGGGTGTTAAATGGAGATTTAGGTGATATTAAAACAATCACGACTTTTCGTGGAGGTGGTGAACTTTGGTATAAGGAGAGACAACCAGATTGGTCGGAAATGACTTATCAAATGCGAAATTGGTACTACTATAACTGGCTTTCTGGAGATTTCATAGTTGAGATGGCAGTACATAGCTTGGATTTGATGTCATGGGCAATGGGTGATGTAATGCCAGTTAGTGCTATTGGAACTGGAGGAAGACAAGCCCGAACAGATAAACGTTATGGCAATATATATGATCATTTTGCTGTAGAATTTGATTATGCAAATGGTGCAAAAGGTTATCACTTTACCAGGCAACAGGCAGACACCTCACATCGAAATAGTGTCGATATTCTTGGTACGGATGGTAACGCAATTATTAATATTGGACGTCAATATGAAATCAAAGGGTCTCAAAATTGGAAATTCGAGGGGGAACGAAATAATATGTATCAGACGGAACATGATGAGCTCTTTGCTGCTATACGCAGTGGTAAGCCCGTAAATGATGGAGAATATATGGCAAATAGTACTATGTTGGGTATTTGGGCCCGAATGGTGGCCTATACTGGGCAAACAATATCTTGGGAGCAAGCCATAAATTCTAATAAGACCTTAGGTCCTAAAAATGAAGATTATGCGTGGGATTATGTTTGGGAAATGCCACCAATAGCCGTACCTGGAAAAACAAAGTTTATCTAACCGATCAAGTTATAAATTATGAAAAGTTACATAAACTTCAGTCTGATTGTATTCGTTTTATTATCATGTAATGCCAAAGGTCAAGACCAGTCTATCGTTTTCGGTACTGAAATTTTGTTAGAGAAAATGATCTCTAATTCGGAAGAAGAAAAAAGTATTAACTGGATTAATGTAAATACCGATCATGATACATGGCGTACTGAAAGAGATTTACTTATCTGTAAAGGAATGCCTATTGGTGTGATGCGTTCCGAAAAACAATATGAAAATTTTATTTTAAAGGTTGAGTGGAGACACATGGAAGCTGGTGGAAATTCTGGCGTGTTTGTATGGAGTGATGCCAAACCTGATGAAAATTCACGCTTACCTGGGGGCGTAGAGGTTCAAATGCTAGAGTTAGATTGGGTGAAGTTGAATACAAGAGATGGTAAAGTGCCTCCTATCGCTTATGTGCATGGAGAGTTATTTGGCGTTGGAGGAGTTGAGACGAATCCCGATAATCCAAGAGGTACAAGAAGTAAATCCATTGAAAATAGAGCTTTGGGAAAAGGGGAATGGAATAGTTACACGGTTATTTGTGTTGATGGTACTATCAAGCTATCAGTAAACGGTAAATTCGTTAATGGCATTAGTCAATCAACCATAAAGAAGGGCTATCTATGCCTTGAGTCTGAAGGCGCAGAGATACATTTCCGAAATTTTAAGCTTATTGAATTACCGGCTGGCATAACTTCCAAAGAGCAGGTTGTAGAAACCTTGGTAAATAAGTGATTAATAGGAATTAAAACCCCTTACTTTGCCCATATCCAGTTTCATTGGTCCCAACAGATGCGTTTTGGGTAAAAATGCTCCGCTCTGTGTTATCTGCCAATCATCCCATGTTGCTTCCAAACCACCAATGGGGATAATTTGCACCCACATTTTAAAACTTTCAGGAAAACCGTTGGGTTGTAGTTTCCATAAATACGAATCACCAGGGGTACTGCCACCACTTTTATAAGTGACCAACAGTCCGTTTGTGCCGTCATCCAATTTCACTAGACTACGTTCTACTCCTTTATCAAACACCTTAAAGGGAGCTACGAGCCAAAATGAATCGTTGTTGAAGAGTTCAATTGCTTTTTTAATTGCTTTTTCGCGCTGTTTATCATCATTTACAATTACTTTATTTATAAAAACATAACTTTTTTTTGATTGATCAAGGATTAAATTTACGGTGATATCGTCCCATGAAACCTTTGCCTTGCCCAATGTTTTATCCCAGACATAAAAATGTTTTCCATTCCGAAATGTCCATATTAGATAACGCGTATTTTTAAAGGCTTCCCCATTTACTGCTTTAAACATCTTTTGTGCCAAAGCATCGGCCTGTGGGCCAGTTTTACCAGTTGGTAACGATTCGTTATAAATGGAATAAATTGCAATTGAAGCAACCACAAATAGTATTAGTAAAGCAAGAAGTATCCTTATGAACTTTTTTATCATTTTATAGGGCGGTCTGATTCATTACTTTTTTAATAATATTCTTTTTGGTAATTACCGAGGCAGTCAAAACACCAGCGAACAATGCTCCCGCGACACCTGCGGTTACGATATCCTGTCCGGTAAGATAAAAATTCTTAATTGGAGTCCTTGGTCTTAGAAATTTTTGCCTAAAGCGTTCAGGGGTATGGTCAATGCCGTAAATTTCACCTTGGTCATAATTGACGAAATGCTGCGTTGTTAATGGAGAGGAAAGTTCATAATATTCTATGCTTCCTTTTAGATGAGGTAACTGTTTATACAATACTTCAAGTAAACGTTGTGCAGTTTTCTCTTTTCGTTGCTCATACGCCTCGCCTCGTTTCATCCATCGGCTATCATCCCATTTTGCGTAGTTGGCATAGGGTTCAAGTGTAATAATATCAATGGTGCTTTTTCCAGGATAGCGATTGGACCAATCCGGGTCTTTTGCAGAGGGAAATGACACGTAAACCACCGGTAATGGTGCGTTGTTATCGTTTAGGAATTTTTCTATGGTAGTATCATGGTCATCTGTCCCTTCAGGATAAATCCAAAGATTGGTTTTGGGCAATTTTAATTCTTCAGGTGAACCCTTTAATCCAATATACAAGCAGGAATGTGCAACAGAACGTTGAATATTTTTAAGTTGCTCCTCTAACTTGTGCTTGTTTTTAACAGCATCTGGAAGTAATTTCTTATAAGTAGTCATGATTCCGGCACCACTGATTATATTCTTGGCATAAAACGACTTTCCATCTGTCATTTGAACGCCAATTGCCCGATTATTTTCAATAATCACTTTATCAACCTCAGCATTTATAAGAATAGTGCCACCAGCTTTTTCTATTACAGGGTCTGTGGTTTCCACAATTTGTGAAGAGCCCCCAATAGGGAAGCTACCGCCACTAAAATAATGACGGACCAAGGATGCATGCATTGCGAAGCTGCTTTTCTTTGGGGGTAAACCATAATCTCCATATTGCCCCGTAAGCACTTTGATCAATTCCTGATTTTTAGTTAAAGAACTCAGTACATCATAGGTTGTTCGATTAGAGAATCTTAGGAACGGTCTGCACATTTTTTTTCCCATCAACCGGGAAAGTAGGGTAGGTATGGCTTTTTCTGCAAAAAAACTCCGTGTAGCTTTAGTGCTTGCAAAAACCATATTAATATAATCATCTATTACTTTTTTCTCCTCAGGAAAATATTCATATAGCTTTTGTTTAAAGTTTTTAATACCCTTTACAAAATCATAGGATTTTTCACCGATAATAATCCGATCATAAACCTCTCCCATGTCAGCCCATTTTAGATTACCATCGCTGATATAATCAAAAAGTCGCTTGGTAATACTATTGGGACGTTGTACCTCACCTATGTAATGAATGCCCACGTCCCATTCATAGCCTTTGCGCTTAAAAGTATGAGTGAAGCCACCTGCAGTATAATGGCGTTCCAATATAAGGACCTTCTGGCCCTCTTTGGCCAATATGGCCGCTGTTGTTAAACTTCCCATACCGGAACCAATAATTATGGCATCGAATTGGGTGGTTAATTTTGGTTTTCTTTTATAGGATTGGATCATCGTCTTTTAAATTAAAGGATTCTAAAAACCAACTGCTGTGTCATCGCCGCGTTTATCAGCACCTCCTTCTAACCGACCATCAGGTAACACGCGGATCGCATCAACTTTACCCAAGATAGGAGTTCGGTCTTCATTGATTATATAACCTTTGTTTTTGAGTTCACTTTTTACAGTGCTTGAAAACCCTTCAGGTTCAAAAATCACAAAATCAGGTAACCATTGGTGGTGGAATCTTGGGGCATTAACGGCATCTTGCATGCTTAAATTAAACTCATAGGTATTAAGAATGGTTTGTGCCACCGCAGTGATAATAGTAGACCCACCAGGGCTCCCAACCACCATCCAGAGTTTATTGTCTTTTTCTACTATAGTAGGGGTCATTGAGCTTAGCATACGTTTTTCAGGGGCAATACTATTGGCATCCGCGCCGATAAGCCCAAACATATTGGGTACTCCAGGTTTGGCGCTGAAGTCATCCATTTCATTATTCAAGAAGAAGCCTAATTCATCACAGTATAATTTAGACCCATAAGCCCCGTTCAAGGTTGTAGTTACAGAAACTGCGTTACCTTCCTGATCTACGATTGAGTAGTGGGTCGTTTCTGAACTTTCTGATATTTGTATATTACCACGCTCTATTTCAGATGATAATGTAGCCTTATCAAAAGTAAAATCATCCATTCGTTCGGTTAAGTACTTCTGGCTCAACAACACATCCAACGGAATATCAACAAAATCAGGGTCTCCAAGGAAATAATTACGATCGGCGTATGCTCTGCGGCTCGCCTCCGTAAATAACTGTATGGCTTCGATGGAATTATGACCAAATTCAGATATATCATAAGGTTCGATCATTTTAAAGATTTGGTTCATGGTTACCCCACCGCTACTTGGAGGGCTCATGGAAATGATTTTCAAGTCCTTGTATTTAAAGATTATAGGTTGTCGCCATTTCGCTTCATATTTTGCCAAGTCTTCTTCTGTGACATAACCTCCGTTTTGTTGGATAAAAGCTGCCAATTTTTTAGCGGTTTCACCAGTGTAGAACTCCTCTCGTCCATTTTTGGATATTCGTTTTAAGGTATTGACAAGGGCAGGATATTTTAAAGTATCACCTTGAACGCAGCTATTGAAAAACAGGGTATTATCCCCATTCACTTCAATAATTTGTTCTCTATAATGCTCAAGTCGCTTGGCCTGTTTTTCCGTAACCACAACGCCTTGTTCCACTAAACTAATGACAGGTTCCATGATTTCAGCTAGGGGTAAACTTCCAAACTTATCATGTACTTCGAAAATCCCGGCAATAGTGCCAGGTACTCCAACCGCGGTGGCCCCCAAAGTACTCTTACCTGGAATAACATTTCCTATGGAATCCAAATACATATCCTTATGTGCAGACAAAGGTGCTTTTTCACGATAATCAATGGCCCCAATATCGCCATTGTTTTTTCGGTATACCATAAATCCGCCGCCACCAAGATTTCCAGCAAAAGGATAAGCAACTGCAAGGGCCAATTCTGTGCCTACCATAGCGTCAAAAGCATTACCGCCTTTCTCAAGTATCGCTGCACCAACAGCAGATGCTTCTTTCCGTGCAGAAACCACCATAGCCTTATCAGTTACTAGCCCTGTAGCTTTTGCAGGTTGTTTTCTACATTCAGTAAAAAACAAGAGAATAAATAGGAGCGGCAAAATTTTAAATAGTTGCTTCATGTTTTGTATGGTTATTTATAGTGATATATATTTTTGCTTTGAAAAGGTAATTAGTTCTTCGAAAAAGGAGGTAAATTCCTTTTCGAAATCAGTATAATGTTCTTCCAGGTCCAATATGGCGAAATTCATCTTCGATTTGTTCTTGGTCCTACGGTTCATGCCATTCAAAACTCTCCCGATACCTTCCATTTTGGAATAATTATAAATCCAGTTGTCAGCAATCATATAAGGCATCATGCGTTGCACGCCATGAGGAAGAATGGGGTAATTGTCTTCCAATAGATCATAAAAATTCTCCACATAGATTTCTAATGGCGTATCGGAATAGTTCTTCCAGTTTTTCGCCAAAAAATGGTCATAAAAGATATCTACAATTACACGACTATAGTGACTATAGTTTTTATGTAAACGTTTGCTACTTATTTTAGGGATTGCATGTGAGTCTGTATAAGTGTCAATTTCACGGTGCAATAAAATTCCCTTTTGTATTCGGTTAGGCAAGTGGTCAATCTTATTACCACGAATGCTATCGGCAATAAAATTGCCAATGGTAATCTCATCATCGCCAAAAGACAGGTAGATATGGGCTAAAAAATTCATTGGACTGTAAAATACTTCATAAGGTCGAATTTAGCAATTTGGAAGTTAGGATTAATGATAGACCTGTATATTTGCAAAAACTTTTTAACAGATTATGACGCTTATAAAATCAATTTCAGGAATACGTGGTACTATCGGAGGACAACCAGGTGATAACTTAACCCCAATTGATGCAGTTAAATTCGCCGCTGCTTATGGAATTTGGCTAAAGGACTATTCCCAAAAAGCTAATTTGAAAGTTGTTATTGGGCGTGATGCCAGGCTTTCTGGTGAAATGATACAAAACCTTGTAGTTTCTACATTGATTGGTTTGGGTATTGATATTATTGACCTTGATCTATCGACAACACCAACCGTTGAAATTGCCGTGCCATTGGAAAATGCAGATGGAGGTATTATACTTACGGCAAGTCATAATCCCAAGCAATGGAATGCGCTAAAGCTCCTGAATGAAAAAGGAGAGTTCTTGGACGCTGCACAGGGTGCTAAAATTCTGGAAATTGCTGAAAAAGAGGATTTTGATTTCTCCGAGGTTGATGATTTAGGAATTATTACAAGAAATGATGCTTATATAGATATTCATATTGATGAAGTATTGAACCTTTCCTTGGTTGATGCCGATACCATTCGAAAAGCTAAATTTAAGGTCGTTGTTGATGGCGTCAATTCCACAGGAGGCATCGCAATTCCTAAATTATTGGAAACTTTGGGCGTAGAGGTAGTCAAATTATATTGTGAACCAACAGGCCATTTTCCGCATAATCCAGAACCTTTAAAAGAACATTTGGGCGATATCTGTGACCTTGTAGTTAAGGAAAATGCCGATTTTGGTATCGTTGTTGATCCTGACGTTGATCGATTGGCTTTTATAAGCAATGATGGCGAAATGTTTGGAGAAGAATACACTTTAGTAGCCTGCGCCGACTATGTTTTAGGTAAAACCAAAGGAAATACAGTATCTAACTTGTCTTCTTCCCGTGCTTTACGTGATATAACGCAGAAACATGGTGGTACGTATGAGGCCGCTGCAGTGGGTGAGGTAAATGTAGTGACCAAAATGAAAGCCAATAAGGCCATTATTGGTGGAGAGGGTAATGGTGGGATTATTTATCCCGAAAGTCATTATGGAAGGGATTCATTAGTTGGTAGTGCGTTGTTTTTAATGCTAATGGCAGAAAAGGGCGGAACTGTTAAAGAACTGCGTGACAGCTATCCGAGCTATTTTATGAGCAAAAAGAAAATTCAATTGACTCCGGAGCTTGATGTTGATGGTGTATTGAAAGCTATGGCAGACAAATACCAAAAGGAAGATATTTCTACAATCGATGGGGTAAAGATTGATTTTGCTGAAAACTGGGTACACTTGCGTAAGTCGAATACCGAACCTATCATTCGAATCTACACGGAAGCCAAAAGTCAGTCTGAAGCTGATTCATTGGCTGACAGAATTATTGGTGAGATCGAAGAAGTGGCAGGAATTTAGTGCTAATAACATATCTGATGAAATTAAAGTACATACTACTTTTTACTGTTTGCATATACTTTAAAAGTTCTGCTCAAGCAGATACTTTAAAAGTTATGAGCTTTAATATTCTTCATGGAGCAACTACA
>CAZYQR010000059.1:0-3448 GCA_964649755.1 uncultured Maribacter sp.
CAAACAGAATTATGTCCACAGCCGTAGAGCCCATTTTACAGGAAAATAAAGACCGCTTTGTAATCTTCCCAATACAACATCATGATCTATGGGAATGGTATAAAAAACAAGAGGCTTGTATTTGGACCGCTGAGGAGATAGATTTACACGAAGATTTAACTGACTGGAACAATAAACTGAATGATGATGAAAAATATTTCATCAAACATATATTAGCCTTTTTTGCCGCATCTGATGGAATAGTAAACGAAAATTTGGCCGAGAATTTTGTGAATGAAGTTCAATACTCTGAGGCCAAATTTTTCTATGGTTTCCAGATTATGATGGAAAATATTCATTCAGAGACCTATTCTTTACTGATTGACACCTATGTGAAGGATGAGAAGGAAAAGGGGATTCTATTTAACGCCATAGAGAACTTCCCTGCGATAAAAAAGAAAGCGGATTGGGCATTAAAGTGGATCGAGTCTCCCAGTTTTGCAGAACGACTGATTGCCTTTGCAGCAGTAGAGGGGATATTTTTCTCAGGTTCATTCTGTTCCATATTCTGGCTGAAGAAAAGAGGTTTAATGCCAGGTTTAACTTTCTCTAATGAACTTATCTCAAGAGATGAAGGTATGCATTGCGATTATGCCGTGCATTTGCACAAACACCACATTATAAATAAGGTGTCGAAAGCCCGTATAACAGACATCATAGTCGATGCATTGAACATTGAACGTGAATTCATTACGGAGTCCTTACCGGTGAGTTTAATTGGTATGAACTCAAAATTAATGACCCAATACCTTGAGTTTGTGACCGATAGATTATTGGTTGAACTTGAGTGTGATAAAGTGTACAATGCTACCAATCCTTTTGACTTTATGGATATGATTTCGCTTCAAGGGAAGACCAATTTCTTTGAAAAAAGAGTATCTGAATATCAAAAAGCAGGGGTTTTGAATAAGGATAAGGACGAAGATGCCCAAAAAATCAGTTTCGACGCTGATTTTTAGCAATTATTAGACCGAAGAGCCCGAATTATCGCATTGGTTTAATCCCAATTAAGAGTTAATAACCTACAACTAAAGACCTAAAAAGTGGTATCCCCTTTTTAGGGGTATAACGAATTGACTAAACACTATTAACTAACAATAAACAAAAGTAGCCACATGTATGTAGTAAAAAGAGATGGAAGGAAGGAGCTGATAATGTTCGATAAGATCACAGCTAGAGTACGTAAATTATGTTATGGTCTTAACGGGCTTGTAGACCCTTTAAAGGTAACCATGCGGGTTATAGAAGGGTTGTATGACGGTGTGACCACATCTGAGCTGGATAATTTGGCAGCTGAAATTGCCGCAACAATGACCACTACCCATCCGGACTACGCTAAACTTGCAGCTCGTATATCGGTTTCTAACCTTCATAAGAACACCAAAAAGTCTTTCTCAGAGACAATGAAGGATTTATACCTATATGTGAATCCGAGAACTGGTAAGAAGGCACCTTTGCTTTCTGATGAGGTATATAAGGTCATTTCTGAAAATGCGGAAGCCTTGGATTCTACCATTATTTATAACCGTGATTTTGGCTACGATTATTTCGGTTTTAAAACTTTAGAGCGCTCTTACCTATTAAAATTGAATGGTAAAATTGCAGAACGTCCCCAACACATGCTGATGCGTGTTTCTATAGGGATACATTTAGACGATTTGGATTCAGCTAAGGAAACCTATGAGTTAATGTCCAAAAAGTTTTTTACCCATGCAACGCCTACACTCTTTAATTCGGGTACGCCAAAACCCCAAATGTCATCCTGTTTCCTTTTGGCAATGAAAGATGATAGTATAGATGGGATTTACGATACGCTTAAGCAAACTGCCAAGATTTCACAATCTGCAGGGGGTATTGGTTTATCTATCCATAATGTAAGGGCTACAGGATCCTATATTGCCGGGACCAATGGTACTTCTAATGGTATAGTCCCGATGTTACAGGTATTTAACGATACAGCCCGGTATGTGGATCAAGGTGGGGGCAAACGCAAAGGTAGTTTTGCTATTTATATGGAGCCCTGGCATGCAGATATCTATGAGTTTTTAGAACTTAAAAAGAATCATGGGAAGGAAGAAATGCGTGCACGCGATTTATTTTACGCCATGTGGATTTCAGATTTGTTCATGAAAAGGGTAGAGGCCAATGAAAATTGGACGTTGATGTGCCCTAATGAGTGTCCAGGTTTATTTACAAACCATAGTGAGGAATTCGAAAAATTATATTTAGGGTATGAAGCTGCTGGGAAAGGTCGTAAAACCGTTAGAGCTCGTGAACTTTGGGAAAAAATATTAGAATCCCAAATTGAAACAGGTACACCCTACATGTTGTATAAAGATGCTGCGAACCGTAAGAGTAACCAAAAGAATTTAGGTACTATTCGTTCTTCAAACTTATGTACTGAGATAATGGAGTACACCTCTCCCGATGAGATAGCGGTATGTAATTTGGCTTCTATTGCTTTGCCAATGTTCATCAAGAATGGCGCTTTTGATCATAAAGAACTGTTCAGGATTACCAAAAGAGTGACCAAGAACTTAAACAAGGTAATTGATAGAAATTACTATCCGGTTAAAGAGGCTGAAAATTCAAATATGAGGCATAGACCTATTGGTTTGGGTGTTCAAGGTTTAGCAGATGCATTCATCTTGTTACGTTTGCCCTTTACCAGCGATGAGGCCAAAAAATTGAATCAGGAAATTTTCGAAACCTTGTATTTTGCTGCGGTTACAGCTTCTATGGAAGCTGCTAAAGAAGAAGGCACTTATTCTTCATATGAAGGTTCGCCAATTTCTCAAGGTGAGTTTCAACATAACCTTTGGGGCATAAAAGACGAAGAGCTTTCGGGTCGTTGGGACTGGGGTAAATTACGTAAGGAAGTGAAGAAAAACGGAGTTCGTAACTCTTTATTGGTGGCGCCTATGCCTACGGCTTCTACCTCACAGATATTGGGTAATAATGAGTGTTTTGAACCTTATACTTCTAATATCTATACCCGTAGAGTACTTTCAGGTGAATTTATTGTAGTGAATAAACATTTATTAGAAGATTTGGTAAACCTAGGTATGTGGAATGAGAATATGAAGCAAGAACTCATGCGTGCCAATGGTTCAATTCAGCATATTGAAACCATTCCGCAAGAGATCAGGGATTTGTACAAAACGGTTTGGGAACTTAGTATGAAAGATATTATTGACATGAGCCGTCACAGAGGATATTTTATTGACCAAAGTCAGTCCTTGAATCTTTTCATGGAAAATGCCAATTATTCAAAATTGACATCAATGCATTTTTATGCTTGGAAGAGTGGACTAAAAACAGGAATGTACTATTTGAGGACTAAATCTGCTGTTGATGCCATTAAATTTACCTTGGATAATAGTAAGAAGCAAGAAGTGCCTGTTGAGGA
>CAZYQR010000059.1:3548-11340 GCA_964649755.1 uncultured Maribacter sp.
ATGCCATTAAATTTACCTTGGATAATAGTAAGAAGCAAGAAGTGCCTGTTGAGGAAGAGGTTGCTATGGCTGTAGCAACTGCTCCTGGTGCTGCAAATGCCATTGAGGTTCAACCAACGCCTGTAGCGCCACAGCAGCAAGAATTGGATGTACAACCCATGGGCCCTGAAGAAATGAAAGAAATGATAGCAAAGGCCAAAGAAGGCCAAGCAGACGATGACTGCTTAATGTGCGGTTCGTAATGTGATATTGTTTATTGAAAAGAAAAACCCTGATGGTACCGTCAGGGTTTTTTGTTTTATATATGTTCCAAACCAATTCAAGTTAGGAATACTTTAAATAAATGAAAAATTCATAATAAAAAGCCCATCAGACTAAAATGAATGAGGGAAGTTTAGTAAGAAAAAGGCCTTTATTGTTTTTTAAAATAATAAGGCTTTAGTGCAACTGAAAATAAATAAGCCGCAATATAAATGAGTAGTATTATAATATATTTATCCATGCCCCAATTAATGTTATATAAAGATATACGTAAGAAGTTCCTAAAAAGTTGCCCGTAATATTATAAAATCATCAGATAATAGGTAAAAAACATATTGTATTGATACATTATAGTTATTAGGAAGAATCAACTCTTGAAATACCTATGATAAATTAGCCTTACTGAAAAATAGAGTAGGCAATACAAGCCAAGTATGTACAAATATGAGTTCATATAACAATTTAGACGTCAAATGGTACTGAAAGCTTTCTAAACGGAAAGTTAAAAAAAGGAAGATTATAAATTGTGTTGAATCAACGCTTTAGGATACGTCTGTGATATAGGCGAAAAGCTATTTTAGAAAACAAAAGTAGAAATGTATAAACAGAAAGTACAACTAGATGTGGGGACATAGTTGTAAATAAACGAAAAAGTAGGTAAAAGATTACATTTATTCGATGAACTGCAAATGAAATTAATAGTACTACTTTTTAATACATCATGGAAAAGAGTTTAGATGAACGAAAGCTTTTTAATATATTTATTATAAATTAACCCATAAGGTGCTATTAATGCACTTTGGATAAAATATGGCACCTATGAAAAGAATTGGAATTCACTTGTTTATAATAGTATGTTTTACATTATCCAATATCCTGGTTGCTCAAGAAAATTATATCCCAACCCAGGAAAATTTGAAAAATCGTCAATGGTTCCAAGATGCTAAATTCGGCATGTTCGTGCATTGGGGAGTTTATAGCGTTTTAGGAGGTGGCGGTGATGCAGGAATTGCCGAATGGATTATGCAGAACAAAAAAATTCCGATAAAGCAGTATGAAAAAGTACCGTCGTTCTTTAATCCATTAAATTTTGATGCGGCTCAATGGGTAAGTATGGTCAAAGGAGCCGGAATGAAATATATTACGATCACCAGCAAACACCATGACGGATTCGCCATGTATGATTCGAAGATCTCGGATTATAATATTGTGGATAATACACCATATGGCAAAGATGTAATCAAAATGTTGGCCGATGAATGCCGTAAACAAGATGTGAAACTATTTTTTTATTACTCCCAACTAGATTGGCATCATCCTGATTACTATCCAAGAGGAAGAACCGGGCAGGGTTTTACCGGGAGGGAAGAATCAGGTGATTGGAATGCCTATTTAGATTACATGAATGCCCAATTGACCGAATTGCTCACCGCTTACGGTCCAATTGGCGGAATATGGTTTGATGGCATGTGGGATAAAAAAGATGGGGATTGGCAACAAGGTAAGACCTATCAATTGATACATAAATTACAGCCTGGGGCTTTAATAGGAAGTAATCATCATGTAAAACCATATCCAGGCGAGGATTTTCAGATGTTTGAACAAGATTTACCAGGTGAGAATACAACGGGTTGGCAAGGTTCCCATATTAGTGAATTACCTTTAGAAATGTGTTTGACTATTAATGGTTCGTGGGGGTTTAACTTAATGGACCAAAATCACAAGTCTCCCAAAGAATTGGTACATATGCTGGTAAAGGCTGCAGGCCGAAATGCAAACCTCTTGCTGAATGTAGGTCCTATGCCCAATGGTGAGATTCAACCTGAACATAAAACATCCCTCAAGGCGATGGGCGAGTGGATGGACAAAAACGGAGAAACCATCTATGGCACTCGAAGAGGGATCTTGGCGGCCGAAGATTGGGGCGTTTCTACCCAAAAAGGCAAAAAATTGTACATCCATGTACTGGATTGGGACAAGGAAGTATTATTGGTTCAACCATTCAAAGAAAAAGTACAATCCGTGGTTTTCTTCAAGGATAAAAGTAAAGTCAAATACCGTTTGGATCAATATGGGCTTCTCCTAGAAATCCCAAATGACAAAAAGAATGAGATGGATACGATAATTGAAGTCACCCTAAAATAAGCTACAAGAAAGCATCAACCTTCTTATACGCATCGATAACTGCCTGCTCCCCGGCTTTATCTGGTTTTGAATTGCCGTGTTCCATGCCCAGAACGCCATCAAATCCTTTTTCGTGAATCCATTTGAATACATTTCTATAGTTGATTTCACCGGTTGTAGGCTCTTTTCGCCCTGGGTTATCACCGACCTGTATATAGGCGATTTCCTCCCACGTCAAATCCATATTGTGGATTAGGTGCCCTTCATTCTTCTGCATATGATAGATGTCGTACAATATTTTACAGGAAGGGCTATTTACCCCTTTGCAAATTAAATACGTTTGCTCCGAGGTTCGTAAATGCAGGTTTGGCGAATCGGAAAGTGGTTCAAGTACCATCACCAAGCCATGGGGTTCAAATATTTCAGCACCACGGCGTAGGGCTTCAATAACGTTTGCGTTTTGAACGCCAATGGGCAGGTTTCTTTCAAACCCCCCAGGCACTACGGTCATCCATTTCGCATTGACACGTTTGGCCACTTCCACCGCCTTTTTACATCCATCTAAAAAAATATCAACATATTCCTGCTTACCGGCTGCCAAGGTATTAGCCATATTTCCACCTTTGTCGACTACAAATACCCCCATGGCCATATTATGCTTTGCTAGTGTCTCACCCATTTTGGTTTGGAGTGCTACATCGCGTTTCATCATACCATTATCCTCAAAAGCCGTGAACCCTTGTTCTGCCATAAAGTTGATCTGGTCAATGGGGTTTTCCCCGGCATGATGCTTAAACATACCTAAATGCGGGGCATATTTTAAATTGAAGTCGTGCCCAATATTTGTACTTGATTGTTTGCTGAATGCTAAGTTTCCACCAATTGTAATGGCGCCGCTGGTCAGAGCGGTTTTTTGAATGAAGCTTCTTCTTTTCATTATGGTTGTTTTATAGAGACCAAGCCTTGCCTCCTGTTAATTCTTCTGTACTACCACATGGAACGTATTCACCTGGGACAGGTAAATATTCCAAAACTTGCTTGCCAACAAATTCAGAGGTTTTATACCCCAATATAGTCATTCCCCTTAAATTTTTTGCAAATGCATTTTGCGCAATTTCATCATCAAGCTTAACATCTGTACCTTCTTCCAATGCTCCCATGTAATTTTCTATAGCCTCATCGTTAGCCTTTTGTTCTTCTTTTGATATTTTAAGCGAGTAGCTTAAAACAGCTTCAAGTTCTTCTGGTAACAAATCACCGGCATTTTCCTTGCCCGAATCGGCTAAAGCTTTCTCAATGAATTTACGCATCCCCAATTTTAATAATTCTTGATCTTTCTTATCCATAACCTGATCAGCAAAACGATCAATGAAGATGTCTACCTGAACTTCGGTGGCAGATGGGGTATCTGTTTTCGGAAGAATGATGTCTACCAAATGTGTAATAACAGAACCTTCTTCTTTAGTAAAGAATTTAGGGGTCCACTCTAGGGTATTTTCGGTCTTACAACTTTGAACAATACTTATCAGTGTTGGAGTTGTCACCACGTAACCCAGCGACAATCCTATATTTTTCAGTGCTTTTCTTCTATCCATTATAAATTCCCTTTTTTAAGCTCTTGAGCAGCGTGGTTTGCTGCTCTGGCCGTAAATGCCATATAGGTTAATGATGGGTTAACACAGCTAGCTGAAGTCATGAATGCACCATCGGTAACGTAGACATTTGGCACATCGTGTACCTGATTGTTGCCGTTAAGTACTGAGGTTTTGCTGTTTCTACCCATTCTTGCCGTTCCCATTTCATGAATTCCAAGGCCGAGCGCACCTGGTTCATCATAAGGTTCTACGTCGCGCAGTCCAGCTTTTTCTAGCATTTCAACTGCGGAATTCTTCATGTCTTTTCGCATTTCCCATTCATTTTCCTTGAATTCAGCATCAAAGGTCACAGTAGGTAATCCCCATCCATCAAGTTTGTCATAATCCAAGGTCATTTTATTGTCCTCATAAGGTAATACTTCACCAAAGCCTCCCATACCAAAGGTCCAACTTCCAGGTTTTAGAAGAGCTTCTTTCAAATTTTTGCCAAAGGCCATTTCTGCGATAGTATCTTCCCAATTCTTTCTACTTGCACCACCTTGGTATCCAAAACCGCGTTTATATTCTTTTCGGTTTGTGGCACCACCTAGGTTTCTAAAGCGAGGCAAGTAAATACCTCCAGGTCTTCGCCCTTTATAATATTTATCATCAAAACCATCGTACTTGCCAGAAGCGCCAACACCTAAATGATGATCCATGATATTTCGTCCCAGTTGGTCAGAATCGTTGCCCATACCATTTGGAAATCGGTCCGATTTAGATTGCATTAGAATTGATGTAGAAGCTATTGTCGAAGCACATAGAAAAATTACCTTGGCCTTGAATTCAAAGGTTTCTTTGGTTATCCTATCAATAACTTTAACTCCAGTTGCTTTTTTAGTATTTGGATCATAGATGACTTCATGAACAATTGAGTCAGGTCTTAGGGTCATATTTCCCGTACGTTCTGCGGCCGGTAAGGTTGAGGATAAACTACTAAAGTAGGCCCCAAAAGGGCAACCTCTAACACAACGATCTCTGAATTGGCATCTTAGTCTGCCTTCAAAATACTTATCGCTATTAATATGGGCTATTCGACCTCCAGTAATAACCCTATCATCAAAATTTTCTGCTACTTTTTCCCGAACGTGTTGTTCCAGACAATTCAATTCCATCATGGGTTCAAATTGCCCATCAGGTAGTTGTGCTAGACCTAATTTTTCGCCAGTAACACCAATGTAGGATTCTACTTTGTCATACCATGGCGCGATATCTTTATAGCGTACCGGCCAATCAACAGCAATTCCTTCTCTGGCATTTGCGGTAAAGTCGATTTCACTTAATCTGTAACTGTGTCTACCCCATTGCAAGGAACGACCACCAACGTGATAACCTCGCATCCAATCAAATCGTTTGGTTTCGTTGTAAGGGTGTTCAAGGTCATTTACAAACCATTGGGCACTTGCTGCTTTGGTTGTATAATTAGTTCTGCTTTGTTTTTCCTGTTTGGCAATCATTTCTTTTGTAGGTTGCCCACCATTCGGAAAATCCCAAGGATCCATGTGTGCTGTTGTATAATCTTTAATGTGTTCTACCATTCTACCTCGCTCAAGGACCAAGGTTTTCAAGCCATTTTCACATAATTCCTTTGCCGCCCATCCGCCACTGATACCTGTACCAACAACAATCGCATCATACGAACCTTCTTCGTCATTGTAATAAAACTTACCCATATATTAATTTGTTTACCCTTTAAATGTATTAAATATTAAATAAATTTTCTACATTTAATAATTCTGGGATGCTCATAAAAGGCCACTCAATCGTTGTAGTGCAATCATATCCAAAAATAAACTTTGATCTTAATTAAAATGAAAACAAAAAACGTCCTCAAAACAGGCTTTTTGCTTGCTTTACCACTAATTGTTACAACTCTTTTTTCCTGCAAGGAAACCAAAAAAGAAAATACTGAAGAAGTTAAGGCCTCAGAAATGAAGGCTAATACTTCGGAACCGTTTTTTAAATTGTCTTTGGCACAATGGTCAATTCATAATATGATTCGAAATGACCAAGTTGACCCTTACTCATTTGCCGAAAAAGCGAAAGGATGGGGTTTTACAGGGTTGGAATATGTGAGTCAATTATATCCTGCGGATCTTGAGAATAATGAGTATTCAGAAGAAGCCATGAACACTTTTGTTGAAAAATCGAATGCTGAAGCCAAAAAGCACGGTATGCAGAATGTACTATTAATGATTGACAGACAGGGTAATTTAGCGGTTAGCGATGCCGCTGAAAGAAAGGCAGCTGTTGAAAGGCATTTTAAATGGGTTGATGCTGCCGCTGCAATGGGGTGTCATTCGATAAGGGTAAACCTTGCAGGAAATGATATTCCCGAAGAATGGATGGCAAACGCTATCGACGGACTTACACAATTGGCAACGTATGCGAAGGATAAGAATATCAATATCATTGTAGAAAACCATGGTGGCTTATCTTCCAATGGAGCAATGTTGGCTGAAGTTATGTCAAAAGTGAATATGGATAATTGTGGTACTTTACCGGATTTTGGTAATTTCTGCATAAAACGATCGGAAACAGGTTGTGCCGAGGAATATGACAAGTATAAAGGTGTTAAGGAGTTAATGGTACATGCAAAAGCAGTAAGTGCCAAATCGCATGATTTTGACGAAGAGGGTAATGAGACCGATATTGATTATGCCAGAATACTTCAAACCGTCAAAGATGCTGGATATACTAGCTTTATAGGAGTTGAATATGAAGGTAGTATTTTAACTGAAGAGGAGGGTATAATCGCCACTCGTGATTTGTTGTTGAAAGCGGCAAAAATGGTAAATTAATAACGGTAGGCTCTATGAAGTTTTTTTTTAATGAATTATTTGATTACAACTTTTATTGCAACAAAAAATGGATTGAGATATGTAATAATTTAGACAGTGTACCCGAAAAGACCATGGGGCATTTTAGTCATATTCTAAACGCACATCATATTTGGAATAGTAGGATTATATCTGAACCAGCGGAGCTTGTTGTTACGCAACAACACCCAATAAAGGAATGGGGAGATTTACACTATGAGAATCAGAGGAGGTCTTTTGAAATTATCACAAATGCGGATGATTTTGAAAAACGAATAGATTACGACAACTCGGAGGGCAGGCTTTTCATTACAACTATGCAAGATGTACTCTTTCATATTATAAACCATTCTACCCATCTTCGAGGCCAAATAGTAATGGATTTTAAGAATAACAAGCTTGAGCCCTTGGCCATGGATTATATTCATTACAAACGCTAATTCACTTAACAAATGAACACTAAAATTCGGGTGCAATTATCATTGATGATGTTCCTGGAATTTTTCATTTGGGGGGCATGGTATGTTACCATGGGCACTTATCTTCCTAATACCTTGCAAACAAGTGATCCTGAAACAGCAATGGCCTATTCAACGCAATCCTGGGGAGCTATTCTTGCGCCTTTTATTATCGGGTTAATTGCCGACCGCTATGTCAATGCCGAACGTATTCTGGGGATATTACATCTTTTAGGGGCACTCTTGATGTACCTTTTATATTGCGCGTCTGATTTTTCAGGGTTCTACCCATATCTACTGATGTACATGATCCTGTATATGTCTACACTAGCTTTGGTGAATTCGGTTTCTTTCAATCAGATGAAAGACCCTGCTAAGGAGTTTTCGTTTATTAGGGTATTTGGCACTTTAGGTTGGATTTCCGCGGGATTATTGATAAGCTATTTCAGTTGGGATTCTGCAAAGGGCATTTCAGAGGGTATATTGAGAAATACAT
>CAZYQR010000060.1:0-11277 GCA_964649755.1 uncultured Maribacter sp.
CAGCAAGTTCAAGATGTATGTGGTCCGTATTTATAATTTCCATAATTTCATCCGCAGGTGAAACATAAGTGCCCTTGCTAATATTCATTTTCGTAACACTGCCATGAATCGGCGCATATAGCGTAATTTCCGAAGTAATATTGCCCGCTTCAACAGCACTGATATTGATATTAAGCATTTGTAATTTCTTTTTCAGTCCGTTATAGACGGCCAAAGCACTTTTGTAATTGCTCTCCGCTTTTAAGAAGTTCTTTTGGGAGCTTATTTGTTCTTCGACCAAGGTTTTTTGACGTTCATATTCAGATTTCAAATAGCCAAGCTGTTGTGCCGTTTCAAGAAAATTTTGCTGCATTTCTACAAACTCAGGGTTTTCCAAGGTCGCCAATACCTGACCTTTTCGAACTTTATTACCAACCAATAGTGGTGTTTTTTGCACATATCCCCCGGCAAAAGAACTTATAATAGCCCTGCTTTGTGGAGGAACATCTATCATCCCCGTGCTTTGAACCACTAAAGGAAAGGATTGCTCTGATAATTTACCAAGTTGCATTTTGCTGCCTTCGAACTGTGCTTTACTTATTTCTATTCGGTTTTCTTCCAAATTTATGGTAGCATTTTCACTTTTATTTACTGATTCACCACAAGCCATAAATAGAAATGCAGATAAAAGAATTGATATGTATTGAAAGGACTTCATGTAATATATTTTGATATTTATATGAATTGAATTGTTATTCAGGGTTAATTGTTGAGTATTTTTCATAATGTCAGATGATTTAGGGCAATGACCGTTTGATTATACATGTTTAGGTTTTCCAAATAGGAGATGTTTATACTATAGGCATTCTCCAAACTCTGGATATATTGGAAAAAGTCGATTTCCCCATTCTGGAAACTTATTGAAGCAGTTTTAAGTATTTCGTCAGAAAGATTTTTGCCACTGTTCTCATAATATTTTAAAGCTTCTTCATATTTACGTAGTTGTCCCATAAGTTGCTCATACTTCAGTTGTAGTCGGTTTTTATAATCAAGGGATTCTTCAATAGCCACGTCTTTAGCAATTTTTGCAGCTTTAATTTTGGAGGCATTTCCGCTAAAGAGCAGAGGTATTTTCAACCCTACTTGATAACCGTATAGGTTCTCGCCCAGACCTGAATTGGTTCCTTGGAAATAATCAAAACTAATGTCCGGTAATAATTGCTGATTTTCAAATCCGCTTTTGGCTTTGAAAAGCATGTTCCTTTGGTCATATAGTAAAATACCAGCGTTTTGTGCAAGATCCTTAAGCTGTAATTCCAATTTATAAAGTGGTGTCAATGCAATATGCAAAGGTTCTTCAGCCTGTGTGATTTTTTCCAAGCGTGCATTGGCAATTGTAACATCTTCCCTTGCTTGATAAAAGAGCGCCTGAAATTCTTTTTGTTTGGCTTGGGCCGTTATCTTTTCAAGATAATTGGTCTCACCCAATTCGAACCTGCGTTGGGAAGCGTGGGCGAATTTTTGGTAAATACTATCCAAATACTTATAGACCTGTTTCTTTTCCCGAGTATATAATAATTGGTAATAGGCCGAAGCAATTTCGCGTTCAAGACCTTGTTTTTGAATGTCGTAATGACTTTGCTCCATCCTCAAATTAGCTTTGTTAATACGTTTACCAGCGAAATAAAGACTGGGGAACATAATGCTTTGTTGAATGCCATAAACTTTTAAAGGCTCATTATTGAAAGCCAGATTATTCTGGTCATATTGATAATACACCTCCGTCTTATCAAAATTAAATGCACTACCAACAAGAGCTTCTGATTCTGTTACTTTTAAGGAAGCTGCTTTTAATCCAGCATTGTTTTCCAATGCCAAAGTCCTAATATCATCAAAATTCAATCCTTTTTCTTGTGCATTTGTATTAATGGTAAAGAGTAAAAGAAGAACGCTCAAGCCTTGAACTGGCTTGTTTTTCATCATCTTTTTAAGTTCAATTTTTGAATCGAAGATTGCGTATAAAACAGGTAAAACTACTAAAGTAAGTAGGGTAGCGGTTATAAGTCCACCAATAACGACCGTTGCCAAAGGTCTTTGCACTTCTGCACCGACACTGGTTGAAATCGCCATGGGTAAGAAGCCTAATGCCGCAGCGGATGCTGTTAGTAGTACGGCCCTTAAACGGTCTTTTGTTCCTTGTTTAATTCGAGCTTCAATATCAATCATACCTTGATGTTTTAATTCCTTAAAATGTTCTATTAAAACAATTCCGTTTAAAACCGCAATTCCAAAAAGAGCAATGAATCCTACTCCTGCCGAAATACTGAAAGGCATGTCCCTTATCCATAAGAAAAATACACCTCCAACGGCAGCCAAAGGAATGGCGGAATAAATCATTAATGCATCTTTGACCGATTCAAAGGCAAAGAAGAGTAAAAAGAAAATTAATACCAAAGCAATGGGCACGGCTATTTTTAATCGGTCTTTCGCACTTTGTAGGTTCTCGAACTGGCCTCCATAAGTAATACTATACCCTACAGGTAGTTTGATGTTGGATTCTATCCGATTTTGAACATCGGTTACTACAGATTGCAGGTCTCGGTTACGGACATTGATGCCTACAACGATTCTTCGTTTGGTGTTGTCCCGTGAGATTTTAGCAGCTCCTTTGGTATATGTTATTAGGGCCAGTTCGCTCATTGGAATCTTACCACCTGAGGGCAGATCAACATATAGGTTTTTAATATTGTCTATATCCTTTCGGCTATCATGATCCAATCGTAAGGTAAGGTCAAATCGTTTTTCCCCTTCAAAAACACTACCCAAATTCGTTCCAGCAAAACCCATTGATATTACCTTGTTCAAATCATTGATATTCAATCCGTAACGGGCTATTTTAGCTCGTTGGTATTTTATGTTCATTTGCGGCAATCCAGCAATTTTCTCTACGCTTATATCGGCAGCACCTTCAATACCTTCAACCAACTTTCTTATTTCGTTCCCTTTCTTGTTTAAGACATCCAAATCCTCACCAAATATCTTAATGGCGATATCAGCTCGTACACCCGTGATAAGTTCATTAAATCGCATTTCAATGGGTTGGGTAAACTCAACTTCCATCCCTGGTATTATGCCCAGGGCTTCTTTGAATTTGTCGGCCAGTTCGTCTTTTGAAGAGGCTGAAACCCATTCTTTTTTAGGTTTCAGGGTGATTATAACATCAGTCTCTTCCATAGACATAGGGTCTGTAGGAACTTCAGCCGCACCGATTCTCGTGACCACTTGATCTACCTCAGGAAACTCCTCCAACAATATCTTTTCAATCCTTGTTGTGGTCTCTATGGTCTTGCTCAAAGAAGTTCCGGTTTTAAGAATAGGTTGAATAACAAAATCACCTTCATCCAAGGTCGGCACAAATTCCCCACCCATGGTCGTAAATAGATATACTGAAAATACCAATAGCAACGCAGCTATGCCCAAAACCAACTTCTTACTTGCTAACGCCCAGTGAATAACAGGTTCATATAAAAGATTTAAAAATCGCATTAAACGGACTGAAATGTTTTTGTCCGATGCTCTCGATGGCTTTAATATCAAAGTAGAGATTACGGGAACATATGTGAAACATAAAAGCATAGCACCTATCAAGGCAAAACTAAAGGTCAATGCCATAGGTTTGAACATTTTACCCTCAACACCACTTAATGATAATATTGGGATGAATACAATAAGGATAATCAGCTGCCCAAAGATTGCAGAGTTCATCATTTTTGAGGCACTGTTAAATGTGATTTCATCTTTAGCTAGCATGACATCTTTTGCCGACATACTGCCGAGTTCCAATCTTTTGGAAGTAATCTGGAAGGCAATAAACTCTACAATAATCACAGCGCCATCAATGATGATTCCAAAATCTATGGCTCCAAGACTCATTAAATTTGCATCGACCCCAAATAAGTACATAAATGATAATGCAAACAAAAGGCATAACGGAATCACAGAAGCGACGACCAAACCCGACCTGAAATTACCGAGGAGTAGCACCACAACAAAAATTACGATTAGACATCCTAAAATGAGATTCTCTGCGACCGTTAATGTTGTTTTGGCGATTAATTCACTACGTTCTAAAAACGGGTTGATATAAACGCCTTCTGGCAATGTTTTCGAAATGGAGGCAACGCGTTCCTTCACTGCATCGATTACCTTTTTTGAATTGGCATCTTTGAGCATCATTACCTGTCCGAGGACCTTTTCACCTTCCCCATTTCCGGTTATTGCACCAAAACGTGTAGCACTGCCAAAACCAACATTGGCAATATTCTTTATAAAAATCGGAATACCATCCACATTTTTAACCACAATATTCTCAATATCAGTCAATGAGGTAATTAATCCTTCCCCACGGATAAAGAATGCCTGGTTGGTTTTTTCAATATAACCACCCCCAGCAACGCTGTTATTGTTTTCCAGGGCTTGAAAAACTTCAGCAATGGTTATATTCATCGCATTCAGTTTTTCGTTATTAATGGCAACTTCATATTGTTTTAGATAACCACCCCAAGTATTTACTTCAACAACTCCGGGGATACCAGAAAGTTGACGTTTTACAATCCAATCTTGGATGGTGCGTAAATCCATCGCAGAATATTGGTCTTTATACCCTGGTTTGGTATCTAAAATGTATTGGTAAATCTCACCCAAGCCCGTTGTTATGGGGCCCATTTCGGGGGTGCCAAATCCTTCAGGGATTTTCTCTGAAGCTGATTTTATTTTTTCCGCAATCAATTGGCGGGGCAAATAAGTACCCATATCATCCTCAAAAACTATGGTAACAACCGACAAACCAAATTTCGATATTGACCGGATTTCGACGACACCCGGTAAATTGGCCATTTCCAACTCAATAGGATAGGTTATAAACTGTTCAATATCCTGGGTAGAAAGGTTCTGGGAAGTAGTTAAAACCTGAACTTGGTTATTGGTCACATCAGGAACCGCACCAATTGAAATCTGGGTTAAGGAATAAATCCCAAAGAAAACTATGAAAAGGGTAAGTAAAAGAACTATAAGCTTATTCTTTATACTAAATCGTATAATTTTAGATAACATAATCCAAAGTAAAAAGTGATACAAAACATCAACCCACTGTTGTAGTCGACGAACTAAATCGAATTGGGATTATGCCTGTTTAGGAGGTTGAAAAATATCAAATTTTTCAAATGAAGAGTAATTGTCCAAATAATAAAAATTGGCCGTGAATTTGACTATCGGACGTGTTTTTAATGCGGGTATTTGAATTTTATTTATGACATAAGCCGTGAATAGGTGGGAACAGCAGTGATGTGTAAAAGGTAATTCTTCATGCTCTTTTTTTTCTTCTTGGTTGTCTTGTGAATGCTTTTCTTGCAATTCACCGTAATGTTTGGAAATAAAGACCAAGAAGTTATCTCCGTATTTTTCAGCGTGAAATTCGGCATGTTCCAAAAGTTCATCAATATGGGCCAAATCACTCAAATCCAAATTAAAACTTTGGAATAGAACTAAAAAAGATAACGCTATGGAAAAAATCTTGGCCATTAGGCGTAAAGATACTGATTAATTCAATTTTGTGAGATATCACTAATAGATTACCCTTATGAGGCATTTCTTTTTTATATTGTTTGATAAATTATAAAACTTAAACCAAAAGGCCATAATGATTGGAATTTGCAGATATTTTGTTTTGATAATGGTGCTATTAGCAAGCAGTTGTGCATCAAAGGTAGAACGTCAGGAAACAAAAAAAGAACAACCTAACATCCTTTTTATTCTTTCAGACGATCATACTTCACAGGCTTGGGGCATTTATGGAGGGTTATTGACAGATTATGTCCAAAACAAAAACATTGATAGACTGGCCTCAGAGGGAATGGTTTTGAACAATGCTTTTTGCACCAATAGTATTTGTACGCCCAGTAGGGGGAGTATTTTAACAGGACAATACAGCCATATAAATCAAGTGTATACACTCAATGAACCATTACCAAGAAACCATCCTAATATTGCCAGGACCTTATCTGAAAATGGATACCAAACCGCTGTAATAGGAAAATGGCATTTAGTGGGCAAACCAGAAGGGTTTGATTATTACAATGTACTTCCAGGGCAGGGGAGATATTGGAATCCTATATTAAAGACGGATAGCAATTGGATTGATGGACATGATAGTGCCACTGGAAAAGAGTATCAAGGTTTTAGCACAGATGTTATTACAGACTTGACAATTGATTATCTTATAAAGCGTGACGAGAAGAAGCCGTTTTTGATGTTCTGTAATTTTAAGGCGACCCACGAACCTTTTGATTATCCAGAACGCTTTAGTGAACTATATAAAGATATTGAAATACCTGAGCCAGAGTCGCTTTTGGATTTTGACCAAGAAAATACAGGGCGAACCTTTCATGGTCAAACATTGGAGCGTTTGGGAAAAAGATGGGAGAATGCCACTCAAAATCCAAACAAATTTTGGACTTCTTATCCCGGGTTGCCTTATCCACTTGAGGGGTTGGATAGTACTCAAAAACGAAAAAAAATCTATCAAAAACTGGTTAAGGATTTTATGCGCAGTGGAGCGGCAATAGACGACAATATCGGTAAGTTGTTGGATTTTCTTGAAGAGGCAGGTATTGCTGATAACACCATTGTGATATATACTGCGGATCAGGGGTATTTTTTGGGAGAACATGGATTTTTTGATAAACGTATGATATATGAGGAGTCACTCAGAATGCCTTTTGTTATTCGATATCCGAGAGAGATTAAAGGCGGTCAACGATTGGATGATATTATTTTGAATATTGATTTTGCGGCCTTAATATCCGATTATGCAGGAATTGGGAAACCAGAATACATTCAAGGTCAAAGCTTTCGTGAGAACCTGAAAGGGTATACCCCAAAAGATTGGCGTAAACAGATGTATTATAGGTATTGGCTACATCACCCTGATAGACCTGCGCATTTTGGGGTACGTAATGAGCGATACAAACTGGCATTCTTCTATGGACAGGATTTGGGAATGAAAGGGACGTCCAAAGAAATCACCGATCCTGTTTGGGAATTTTTTGATCTGCAAAAAGATCCTAAAGAAATACATAATGCTTATGGTGAAGCCGAGTATGCTTCCATAATTTCAGAAATGAAATTGGCGATACAGGAAGAACGTGAGAAGTACAGTGATAATGACAAGGAATATGAAGTGATGCAATCAATTTTAGCTAAAGAATTTAAGTAATGTTGATTGTAACGATATGTTCTATACAATTAGACATTTGATGCATAAAGGACAGTAACAAGTTGTAATTTTGAAGGATGGTTTTTTATGGCACAACATTCAGATCAAACTCTAAATTATTAAAAGGGATTAGCTCTCATTTGAGTGTTTTATGTCGTAAATTTAAAATTCATTTCTGATTAAAAGTGACACTTTGAAAATTATTCAATATGGAAAAATCCAATTCAAAAAAAAAGAAATCAAATCAAATTTCGACCCCTCTTTCACGTAGAAAGTTCATTTCAAGAACGGCATTAACTGTTGGTGCGATCAGTATTGTACCACGTCATGTTTTGGGCCAAGGATTTATTGCTCCAAGTGATAAAATCAATTTAGGTTTTATCGGTTTAGGAAAACAAACAACTGGGTTGGCAAGACGCTTTGTAGATAGTACCAGTGCTCAAATAGTTGCAGGTTGTGATGTTTGGACAACAAAGACAGCAGCTTTCGAAAAACATGTTGGAAAGCTTTATGCCAAGGAACGGAAAGTTAAAAGATATAAAGGTCTTACCAGTTATTCCGATTATAAAGAATTGTTGTCTCGAAAAGATATTGATGCGGTCGTTATAGGAACCCCGGATCATTGGCATGCAACACAAGCTATAGATGCAATGCATGCTGGCAAGGATGTTTATTGCGAAAAACCATTGACCCATAGAATTACCGAAGGTATAGATTTGGTTAAAACGACCGAAGAAACAGAAAAGATATTGCAAACTGGTAGCATGCAACGTTCTAGTGAAAATTTCAGAAAGGCGTGCGAATTGGTTCGAAATGGATATTTAGGTGAAATCAAAAAAGTATTGGTAAATGTAGGTGATCCGGCAATACCCTATAATATGGAAGAAGAACCAATCCCTAAAGAATTGGATTGGAACAGTTGGTGTGGTCCAGCACCTCTATTGCCTTATAATCACAGATTAGCACCTTCACGAAATGATGTTGATTTTTGGCCAGATTTTAGGCTTTTCAGGGAAGTAGGTGGTGGAATCCTATGTGACTGGGGAGCGCATATGTTCGATATTGCCCAATGGGCTTTAGGTATGGACAAAACGGGTCCAATTAGGTATATTCCTCCTACAGATAGAACATCTGTTCGCGGGTTGCGTATGTTTTATGCAAATGGAATTGAAATGGTGCATGAAGATTTCGGCAGAGGATGGGGAGTTCGATTCATCGGAAGTGAGGGTACCATGGATATTAGTAGAAGTTATTTTGAAGCGGATCCAGTAAATATCCTAACGGCAACGTTGAAAGACTCTGATATAAGACTTTATAACACAAAAGGAAACCATTACCAAGATTGGTTAGATTCAATTAAGAATAGAACACAACCTATTTGTGACGCGGAAACAGGCCACCGTTCTGCTAGTATTTGTAATATTGCGAACATTGCTTATCAATTAGGCCATAACTTGGAATGGGATCCTGAAAAAGAGCAATTTAAAGGTGATGCTGAAGCAAATGCTTTACGAAGCCGAGTAAATAGGGATTATTCCAAATAGATTTACACATTCGAACTGAATAGTATTTGTCTATTTGCTCCCTGTTTCTATTGCCTTTATTGCATTGACCATAGCTTTAAAACATTCCGCCGAGTTTTCCTTATTCTCGGTGGAATTTTTTTGTTCTTCAATAAAACGAGTAGGGGATGACCAATAGGTCTGCATCATACCCAAGTAATGGGCTGCCATTTCTGGTGTTGAGTTCTTTTTAAAATCATATAGCATCGCCACTTGTGAAACCGCCACATCGGGCTTGCGCCATGGGCACGTTATCACATCAAAACCTTTCATGGCAAATAAAGCGGCCGTCGGATAGGCTTTTTCATAATGCCAATCGCATATAACCACGGATTTGGGAATCATATCAATAGCTCTGGCCGTATTGTTCAATGATGCCTCCCACATTCCAATGCCAGTGACTGCTCCATCAATTAATCGGTCACCCCAAATCCATAAACGTGCACCTCTTTTGCTTAAATGATTGCTAATTTTTGTCAATTCGCCTGCAAATAAAGTAGCAGGGTCCATGCCTTTGCATCGCGGACAATTTTCATCCGCTAAATAGAATACTTCATCCATTCCTGCATGAAAGGCATCCGCCTCGAATACATCCAAAATTTCATCCATTAAGTCAAAAACAACATCATGCACCTTGGGGTGCAAAGGACAATAACTCTTACAATAGAGGCCGTCGTCATTGGGCCATTCATACTTTTCAGGTAGTTGTATATTTGGGGTCTCATCAAATTCAGGATAAACTTGCAACAACTTGGTATGTTCAGAATGCCAACTTTGATGTCCAAGTAAATTTACTTGAGGTATTATATTGATATTAAATTCTTTACATGTATTTACCAATTGTTTTACTTGAATATAGCTCAAAGGGTTTTCACCACGTAGTTCCGGTCTCTTTTTATAGGCGTAGTTATAATCTACTCTCAAAACCAAGGTGTTAATACCATTCGGCGCTAGCTCATTTTTTATAAATTCGACAAACTCCCCAACTTTATCCGAAGCTGGCGCAGAAATGCAAAAGCCTTTGATTTCAAAGGGTTCCTGTGCAGTTATTAGAAAACCGGAAAAAAGGAAATAAGCGACTAGAAATATACGTTTCATAATGCTTGGGATTTATTCTAAAATTACCAAAAAAAAGAATTGTATGTATTAAATTGGCAACGTAATCGCGAAAGAATATTGAAGTTGAATCTAGAGTTTCAATGAGAAGCCTTTTTTCTGTAGCCACCCAGTAAAAATAACGACTAGCAAGGCAAAGCATAACGAGCTCAGTAAACCAATTACACCACTATTTAAGAAATCTGGTAATTCTATTCCAGTGAGATTACGAATGGGGTATGTGAAATAAGGGATTAAATAACATGTTAAGGTAGCCGTGCCGGCAGGAATAATAATCTTCGCCCAAGAACTATGCTTTTTAATATCCACAATGTAATATAGAATTACAAAAGATAAAAATCCGATTCCAGTGCAAACCATTAACCAAGATGGTGTTCCTGGAACCTTTGATATTCCCCATAAATGCCTAGTTAATAAACCTGCTGTAATGTTTACTATGCCTAAAGCCGTGAGTGTCAACAAAGCTTTAGAAATGTTTTCTTTGGATATCTTTTGAAAAAGGAGGGAAGCGATCATACCTGCTGTCGTAAATGCAGGGATTGTTCCTGTATACCAAGTAGAAAAATAACGCATAGGGGATGGCATTATATTTAAATAACCCAATGCATCGCCAATAGAGAGGAGATTGAACAATAGCCATAGCATAATCATAAAAACTAGGTTGCCTTTTGTAAATAGATAAGCCCAAGCATTGATAGAATATGCCCAACCAATTAACCCTAAAATGCCCCACCATTGGGGACTCATCACTTCTTCACCATCTGCCCCACCTTTATAAAAAATGACCAAAAATATTAAAATGACCAATCCCAGTATTTGTAGGATGCTGTGCCATTTTTGAGGAACGGGACTCTTTTTCCACTGCATCCATACCAAGGATACTGCAAATGCCATTAGAAAGCACCATAGCCATTTTCCTAATCCCAAGGTTTCATTATGTGTTTCATAGTTGACCATGAATACTCCGATAATTAAAAGGGAAAATGACCTAATGACTATATGCTTTGCCATAACTGCAATGGATTCTTTTTTTGCAAGTCTATTTTGAATCGCAAACGGAATACTAAGTCCTACGATAAAAAGGAAAAGTGGAAAAATAACATCTGAAAATCCTAGATAATCTTCGTTTGGCTTGGCATGCATTAACCATTTTGGGGTATTGGTAAGCGTCCAAAAATCATTTACCCAAATCATGAGCAACATCGTCAATGCCCGAAGGACATCTATTGAAGCTATTCTAATCGCTTTATGTTTTTCCAATAGATTAATTGTTCAATGCTTTTGAAATTGCAGCTTCAGCTAAGGGAGCCATTACCTCATAACCCAATTTGGTTGGGTGCACTTCAT